>JBIIYI010000289.1:0-4410 GCA_044346895.1 Phycisphaerales bacterium | reverse complement strand
CAGGCATCTGTGAGTACATCCACCAGGCATCCGCGAGTACATCCTCGGGTGTGAGAAGTCGGGCGCGACGGCCACCGCGCAGGGCGTTCGGAATCTCGAACATGAGCAGCGAGGGCGCAACCAGCGTTCCCGCGCGGCCAAGCGCCGTCCGAGTCGAAGTTGCGCGCGCTCGAGCCGGGCGAGTCCGCGACGAGCGGCACGATGCACGACGCGTCAACCACGGCGCCCGAGTTCGACCTCATCAGGCCCTCCCCTCGCGGATCCAGGACCTCATTTCACCGAGGGAGGCCTCCCTCGGCAGTCGGCGCCGGCGCTCGTCCATCCGCTGAAGCGCCGCTGCGCGCTGCGACTGGACCGTGTCCTCCGGCACGTTCCGAAGGACCGCGATCCGCCGCCCGTGCTTTGTGATGGAGTTCGTGTCGCCCCGCCGCACCAGGCGCAGGACCGCGGAGGGGTTGGCCTTCGCCTCGGTGGTGGGGACTTCGCGGACCGTGTTCTGACTCTCGCTTCTGGTCAGAGTGAAGCCCGTCTTTCTGACTTTTTGTTCGGAGCCTTTCCGAGATCGGCCGGCGGACTACCCTGACCGCCCCATGACTCCCGCCACCGCCGAAGCCGCCGCTCCGTTCACGCTCGCCGACGCTCCCGCGCGCGCCATCGCCAACATCGTCGCGAGGCATGGCGAAGGCCAGCGCGCCGCGATCGAGTCCGGAGTCACCCGCGTCGCGCTGCGCTGGAGCGAGAAGGACGGCGACGCCGCCGCGTTCGAGGCGTTCTGCGCGAAGCACTTCGTGTCGGACGCCGCCGAACGCACGCGTCTTCTCGCACGGCTCGAGAAGGCGCTCGAGCAGATCGACGGCCACCTCTACGAGATGCGCCGCACGCTCCGGCGCCACCACGACCTCCGCGGCGACGAGTTCCCCGGCGTCGATGACATCCTCGCGCAGTTCGACCCCGCGCCCGATCTCTCCGAGCAGCTCTACAAGCAGAAGATCGCGCACCTCGCGCTTCTCAACTTCGAGCGCCCGACGCTCGCGACCATGCTCGAGAAGGGCGCGGCTTGGACCGATGCCGACTGGGCGGCCGCGCGCATCGCGCACAACTTCGGCCCGCGCATCCCGGTCGAACTCGCCGATCGCGCGCGCAAGACCTCGTTCGATTCGGGCAAGTTCGTCGCCGACTTCCATGTCCCCGTCGGCGGGCTCGTCGACGCGAACGGCAGGCGCTGGTTCGAGGCCGACCGCAGGCTCATCGCGCACTGGCTCGTCCGGGAGGAGATCAAGGCGGGCTACGGCGACCCGGACGGCGTCCTCAAGCAGCGTGCGCTCTCCTGGGTGATGGCGCGCCACATCGACGGCTCGATCCCGAAGCGCGTCATGTCGGGCGAGGAGAAGCGCGACTGGAACCCCGAGAAAAACACGGTTTCCGGCGGCGATCCGGGCGACCTGCTCGGTCTCGAGCGCTACGAGCACTGGATCGCGAACTTCCGCATGGCGCGCGAGTTCGACCCGCTCTACCCCGACGAGCCGACCGCGATCGCGCGCAAGTTCGCGCTCGAGCGCGAGATGCCCGAGGCCGAGGTCGAGAAGCTGATGACCGACCTCCTCGACGCGCCTGTCCGCAAGGACCTTGCTGCGTTCATGTCGGGGAAGCTCGGCCGCGCGCTCGAGCCCTTCGACATCTACTTCGAGGATGTCGTCGAGGCGAAGCCGGCGACCGAGATGAACGCGGCCGTGAAGGCGCGGTTCGCGGACATCAAGGAGTTCGAACGGAAGCTGCCGACGGTGCTGCGCGAACTCGGGTTCGACGCGAAGGACGCGGAGTTCCTGGGTGGCCACGTCCGCGCCGAAGTCTGCAAGGGCGCCGGTCACGCGATGCGGCCCTACCTCGAGGGCTACGGCGCGTGGCTGCGCACGTCGAGTCTCGAGAACGAACTCGGCTGGGACGGCTTCGACACCGCGATGCACGAACTCGGCCACAACCTCGAGCAGCTCTGCTCGACGTACTTCGTCTCGCGGCCGGCGCTGCGCGGCGTGCCCAACACGGCGTGCACCGAGGCGTTCGCGTTCCTCTACCAGTCGCTCGCGAAGCGCGTCCTGGGAATGGAGGACGCGGCCGAGGCCGAGCGGCAGTTCGCCGTCGATTCGGTCGCGACGATGCTCTCGGCGTGCCAGATCGCGGGACCGTCGCTCCTCGAACTGCGCGCCTGGCGCTGGCTTTACGCGAACCCGACGGCGACCCCGGCCGCGCTGCGCGCCGAAGTGCTGCGCATCGCCGAGGACCTCTGGAAGCGCTTCTACGAGCGGGATTTCGGCCAGGACCCCTACCGGATCCTCGCCGCCTACCAGCACATGATCGCCCACCCGCTCTACCTGCCGGACTACACCCTCGGGCACATGATGAGCCACCAGATCAGGTCCTATATGCGCGGGAAGGACCTCGCGCGCGAGACCAAGCGCATCACGAGCCTCGGCTGCCTGACCCCCGACCTCTGGATGCGCAAGGCGGTCGGCGGGCCGGTCTCGGCCCTTCCGCTCGCCAAGGATGCGGCGGCGGGCCTTCCCAAGCTTCAGTGAGTGATCTCAACTCCCTGAAATGTCGGGAGTTGTCCCGCAGAAACTCGGTACTTGACGCTCTTCTCCCGCGGAGGATGCGAATCGGGTCCGGTCGCGTGCCGATAGTCCGACATCCGAGGCTTCACCGCGAGGCTTCGGATCACTCGGAAATCGAGACACACCCATGGGCGACGCGTCGGCACGAAGCAACTCCTCCGCGAAACGGGATTCCTTCCCCGCCACCCAGCGGGGCTGGCTTGTCGCGCAGTTGGGTCAGGGCGTCGAAGGGCTCGCACGGATCAACGCGTACATCATGCAGACCTACGCAGAACCTCTCGGGAACTACGTCGCCGGATCGAGCTTCCGCTCGCTCGGGACGCCCGCGGACCTCGTGTCCGGATTCTTCGCGTCGCGCCTGTCGCAGCCGGCGTACTTCGACCGCTGGATCGAGAGCAACCTCCCGCTGCGCCGCTGGCTGATCAACGGCTTCCTGTTCTTCCTCCAGGAGGAACTGCGCCGCCGCAAGAGCGAGCGGGCCGACTCGCTCGCAAGCGCCTCCGTCGACGAGCCCCGCTCGCACGGCGACGGCGCGGTCGAGGAGTTCGATCGGATCTGGGCCGCCTCGATGGTGCGTTCGGCGGCGGGCATGGCGCGCGAACGCTGCGTGCAGGAAGGCTTCGAGAAGCACTGGGAGATGTTCGAACGGCACTTCGTGCGCGGCGTCTCGTATGCGGATCTCGCGGTCGAGTTCGACGTGACCGGCGGCCAGAGCGCGAGCATGGTGCGCACGGCGTCGATCCGGTTCCGCCAGGCGGTCGTCGACCTCCTCCTCAAGGACGGCGCGACGGAGGACGAACTCGACGAGGAGATCGCGCGCCTGATGAAGGCGCTCAAGCCCGGCTGAGGCCGGGCGCGGATGACAGAACGGGTGAAGAGAGATTCCGCTCCGGGCGCTCCGGGCGGGACGGATGGAAAAAGGGATCGGTTCAAGCGAAGTTCCTGAGCCACGTCATGAAGAACAGCACCCACAAATCCGGGCCCGCCGACTGCCTCGGCATGCTTGCATCGCTCGGCGACGAGACCGATCCGCTGCTGATGCGCATCGTGGACCGCGCGCGTCGGCGCGACGGGCTCCTGCCGACCGAACGCGCGATCGAGACCGGGCCGCTCGCGAGCACGGGCTGCGCGACCACGCTCTTCTTCGATGGCGCCGCGTCCGACGATGATTTCACGCTCGCCCGCCTCGCCTGCGAGGCGCTGCTGGAGAACGGCACGGCCGCCGAGCGCGAGCTCGCGGTGCTGAGCCTCGCGATCCTCGAGGCAAGCTCGATCGTCTACCGCCGCCGGCTGGTGGTGTCGGACTCGGCGCGGGAAGCCGATGCGCGGCTCGCCGCAGCCGCAGCAGGGCTGCCTTCGTCGTGGTCGCGCCTCATGCACGCCGCGATGCGCATGCCACTCCGCGCGAGCGCGTGACCGGCGCTGCGACCGCTGCCGCAGGCACGGTCGGCCCAATGCGCACGCGCGTCGAGGAGCGACGAAGGCGAACCAGTCAAACGACAACGGCCTGCCGAAGCGATGCTTCGGCAGGCCGTCGGTCTTTCGTCGATGCGCTCAGGCGCTGAAGCTCGAGCCGCAGCCGCAGGTCGAGGTCGAGTTCGGGTTGTTGAAGACGAACCCGGAACCCATGATCTCGTCCTTGTAGTCGATCACGGTCCCGTTCAGGTAGAGGTAGCTCTTCGGATCGCAGACGATCGTGACCGAGAAGGTCTCGTCGGTCGCGGTGGTCGTGTCCGTCGTGGCCGTCGTGGCGGTACCTCCGCCGGTCTCCGCGAGCGCGGCCGCGGACACGCGCGGCGCG
>JBIIYI010000288.1:0-4412 GCA_044346895.1 Phycisphaerales bacterium | reverse complement strand
TACTGGATCGCCAGTACGGAGAAGCGAAGCCGCTTCCCAAGCAGTATCAGAAGGAGACTCCCATGAAGGTTCGTTCCAGCATCAAGCGCCGCACCCGCGACTGCCAGATCGTGGTCCGCAAGGGCAAGCGGCTCGTCATCAACAAGAAGAATCCGCGCCTGAAGCAGCGTCAGGGCTGACTTCGGCGGGAAGTTCTGTACAATCTCCCTTCCCCCTTTGGTCGGCGAAGCCGTTCGATGGGGTGGGAGAGCGTGCTCGGGACGGTCGACAGGCCGCCCTGAACACGTGACGCGAGAGCGTCCCCACGCAGCTTCTCGCGGAGCAGTACGGCAGAGCGATCGCTCTGCAGCCTCATCCGCGGTTCAGACACCGACAGCGCCCGCAACCGTCATCGCACGCAAATCTTGAAATCGACAGGCGTCCCGTTCGCCGGGACCTCCGGAGCCCGACATGCCCCGTATCGCTGGTATCGACATCCCCGAGAAGAAGAAGATCGGCATCTCGCTGCGCTACGTCTTCGGCATTGGTCCGAAGGTCGCGCTCGACATCCTCCGGGAGGTCGGCATCGATCCCGAGCGCCGCACCAACGAGCTGAAGGAGCAGGAGATCGCGGCGATCACCGCCGTCATCGACGCCAAGATCGTGGTCGAGGGTGCGCTGCGTCGCCAGATCCAGCAGGACATCCAGCGCCTGAAGGACACCAAGAGCTATCGCGGCGATCGTCATCGCCGGAGCCTGCCGGTCAACGGCCAGCGCACGCGCTCGAACTCGCGCACGCGCAAGGGCAAGAAGAAGACCGTCGCCGGCAAGAAGGGCGTGAAGGGCTGATGACGGGACGTCCTCCGTCGGTCGGGCTTGGCTGAAGGCCGGGCGCGACCGGGGGAGCGGCCGACCCCGCATGGCACGACGCCCGCGTTCCACCGAGAGATCAGACAGCATTTCCGAGCAATCCGAGAGACACCATGAGCACGCCCACCCCGGCAGCAGCATCGAGCTCCAAGAAGAAGATCCGCAAGAACGTCCTTCGCGGCATCGTGCACGTGAACGCCACGTTCAACAACACGATCGTCACGATCACCGACGTGAACGGCGAGACGATCGCGTGGGATTCGGCCGGCACGGTCGGATTCAAGGGCGCCCGCAAGTCGACTCCGTTCGCGGCCAGCCGCGCCTCGGAGAAGGCGGTCGGCAAGGCGAAGCGCGTCGGCCTCAAGGAGGTCGAGGTGCGCGTGAAGGGTCCGGGACCGGGCCGCGAGAACGCGATCACCGCGCTCCAGGCCAACGGCCTGCGCGTGACGGCGATCGAGGATCACACCGCGATCCCGTTCAACGGCTGCCGTCCGCCGAAGAAGCGCCGCGTGTGAGTCTCGCGTGTGACTCTTTCCGATCCTGCGGGCTGCTCGCCGGATCCTGAGAGTGGAACCAAGTTCATCCCCGCCCGCCCGGCGAAAGTCGGATCGGCGGATTTCAGAAACGGATCCTCCGCACAGATGGCAGCCACCCGCCGACAGGGGTGGTGGTCCGAGCTGCGAGAGGTGTCGCAAGGGCCTCGGCCCGCATCTGTCGGAAGCCCCGCGTGGGCAAGGCAGGAGAACTCATGCACCTTCGTTGGCGTGGCCTCGATCTTCCAGCAACCGTCGTCCCCGATGCGCGCAGCCGCTCGGCGACCTTCGCCCGCTTCACCGCCGAGCCCTTCGAGCCGGGGTTCGGCACGACGATCGGCAACTCGCTGCGTCGCGTCCTGCTCTCCTCGATCGAGGGCGCCGCGATCACCAAGGTCCGCATCAAGGGCGTGACCCACGAGTTCTCGACGATCCCGGGCGTGCTCGAGGACGTCGTCGACATCATCCTCAACATCAAGGGCATCGTCGTCGCGATGGACGGCGAGGGCCCGCGCACGATGCGCCTGTCGGCCGAAGGCCCGGGCGACGTGACCGCCGAGCTCATCGAGTGCGACGCCTCGATCGCGATCATCAATCCGGACAAGGTCATCGCGACCCTCACCGACAAGATCGACCTCGACATCGAGTTCACCGTCGAGAAGGGCCGCGGCTACATGCCGGCGAGCGAGCAGATCGCCAACGACAACGCGCGCGGCACCGACCAGGTCATCGGCGAGATTCCGATCGACGCGCTCTTCTCCCCGGTCCAGCGCGTGCGCTTCTCGACCGAGGACACCCGCGTCGGCCAGCAGACGAACTACCAGAAGCTCACGCTCGACGTCTGGACCAACGGCACGGTCACGCCGGAGATGGCGCTGGTCGAGGCCGCCAAGATCATGCGGAAGCACCTCAATCCGTTCGTGCAGTTCGACGAGATCGGCTCGAACGTCGTCTCCGACGACGTCGCCGCGGCGAACGAGCAGGACGACGAGATCATCCGCAAGCTGCGCATGCCGGTCACCGATCTCGAGCTCAGCGTTCGCGCGTCGAACTGCCTCGAGACCGCCAAGATCCGCACGGTCGGCGAGCTCGTGCAGAAGACCGAGGACGACCTGCTCGGCGTCCGCAGCTTCGGCAAGACGTCGCTCAAGGAAGTGAAGTCGGAGCTCGAGAAGATGGGCCTCCACCTCGGATACCCGGTTCCGGACGGTCTCCTGAACGGGGCCTGAGCGTCGGTATGAGTCCGGTCGCGAGGCCGGTCGTGCAGGAAGGGCGGCGCGTGCGGTTCGCGCAGCCGGAGTGTGAAGCGACAGGACACGCCAGTACAACGGAAGGCATTTCGGGTTGTCCGAGACGGGCAAGCCCAGATAGGAACGAGCCATGCGTCACCGAGTCTTTGGAAAGCAACTCTGCGTGAAGGAAGATCATCGCCGCGCGATGCTCCGCAATCTCGCCGCCGGTCTCTTCGAGCACGGGCAGATCGAGACCACCCTTCCGAAGGCGAAGGCCGTGCAGCCCTTCGTCGAGAAGCTCATCACGATGGCCAAGCGTTCGGGTCTCTCGACCCGTCGCGCCATCGCCTCGCGGATCAACGACCGCGCGGTCTTCGCGTGGGTCGCCGACCCGAACACGAAGGAAGAGAAGAAGAACATGCACAACCTCTGGGATCTCCCCTCGGAGGATGCGATCGAGTTCAACCGCTACGGTGAGCTCCGCAAGGCCCCGCGCCTCGTGCAGCACCTGATGTCGAAGGTCGCTCCGCTCTACGCGGATCGTGCCGGCGGCTACACCCGCATCGTCAAGCTCGACAAGCGGCGCGTCGGCGATCAGACCGACCTCTGCATCCTCCAGCTCGTCGGCAAGGAAGAGGGCCCGCAGGTCAGCGGTCGCCGCTCGAACCGCCGCCGCGTGGCGGACAAGCGCACGGCCTACGCCGCCGAGGCGCGCAAGAAGGGCGAGTCGGCCGCGAAGGCCGAGTGACCCGCGAGGTCGATCGTTCGGCCGCTGCGCCGACGATTGCTCCAACACACCCACGCCGCCCCGCGCCTCGCGCGGGGCGGTGTCTTGTTCGAGGGGTCATGCCGGGCATCACCACGCGCCGATCGGCCCCGCGCGGCGAGGCGCACGCGCGAGCCGGAGCGCATTCCACAGGCGGGCCGCGTGGTCACTCCTGCGCAGGCCTTGGCGCGGTCCCGGCGGGTGCGGTGCCGCGTTCGCCGAGGAGCAGGCGGAGGAACTCCGCGTCGGAGAAGCCCCGGCCTCCTTCGAGTTTCCCGAATCGGACGACGACGAGGTTGTCTCCCGGGAGGATGTAGAGGCGCTGCTTGCCCTTCCCCGCGGCCATGAACCCCTCGACCGGTGCGTCCACGGTCCTCGTCGGAGCGGCATCGGCGCGCGCACGGGCGGCGTCGGCCAGTCGGCGCCGGATCGCACCGCGGACGGGACCTTCGGCTTCCTGCGATGCAAGGCGGTCCGCGGCGAGTCCCGCGGCGACCTCGCTCTCCGGATCGCCGTCGTTCTCGCGGAGGAGCCACCAGGTCAGGCCGTAGCGCGCGTTCGGGCCGTGCGGCTCGAGCAGTTCGCGCAGGTTCGCCTCGCCGACGACGCGTCGTCGCGAGCCGTCGGCGTCCGCGGCGCCGCGCGCCACGCCGCCGTCGAGCACCATCTCGCCGAACGTCGCCCAGTCGCGCGCGCCGATCCGTCCGCCGCCCGCCATGTTGGGGTTGCCCACGGGGTCGCGCTGGAACTGCGGCGAGATCTCGAGCGGTGCGAAGACCTTGCGCTCTAGGTAGGCCACGATGTCCCGGTCGCCGGTCCCGGCGGCGGCGAGCTTCCGCCGCAGGAGTTCGTCGAACACGTAGAACGAACTCGGTCCGTAGATGAAGCGCTCGCCCGGATCCGCCCTGAACGCGGCTTCGATCGACGCCTTCGCGCGGTCGGTGATCCCGTTCGCGGCCGCCGAGCGCGGGTTGTCGATCTTCGCGCTGAGCGACTCGAGCCCGGACGCAAGCGACAGCAACTGACGCACCG
>JBIIYI010000287.1:0-4421 GCA_044346895.1 Phycisphaerales bacterium | reverse complement strand
GTCGGGCAGGTTGGCGAAGGCCATCGAGTTGGTGAGCGCCATCGTCGGCGCGTACACGAGGCCGTAGATGAAGCTGATGCCGAGGAAGACCTCGAACTTGGCGGCCGACGCGAGGAAGAAGACGAGGATCGCCCCGATGAAGTGACTCACCGCGAGCAGCTTCTCCGTCGCGAAGGACCGGTCCGCAAGCTGACCGGCGATGAACGGTCCGATGAGCGCGCCCACCGCGCCGGCCATGAGGCAGAGGCCGGTCTGATCGAGCGAGAATCCGCGGTGCCCCATGAGGAACGGATAGAGGATCGGCAGCCACGCGCCCCAGATCGCGTACTGCAGGAACATCATGATGGAGAGGCGGGTGCGGACGTACGGCGCGGGCGCGACGGCTTGCATGCGATGACACCTCCAGCGGGTTCCTGTTGCGGCCGCGGCGCGGCCCGACGAGGCACCGCGTCGCGGTGCCGTTCGCTCGCACATCCCGAGCGGGCAATCTAGCGGAATCACGGCGAAGCGTCCGGGAACCGCCCGCCCGCGACCTCCGCCGTATACTCGCGGCCCATGCTTCCCCGCCGCAAGACCCGTCAGATCACCCTCGGCGACGACCGCGTCGGCCGCGTCAGGATCGGTGGCGACGCCCCGATCGCCGTCCAGACCATGACCGCCGGCTACACGCACGAAATCGACGCCTGCGTGCGGGAGATCGAGCGCTACGCGGCCGCCGGAGCCGACGTGGTGCGGGTCGCGGTTCCCGAGCGCAAGGACACCGAGGCGCTCAAGGAGATCCTGAAGCAGGTGTCGGTGCCGATCGTCGCCGACGTCCACTTCCACTACCAGCGCGCGCTCGAGGCGATCGAGGCCGGGGTCCACAAGATCCGCCTCAATCCGGGCAACATCAACGACCGCGACCAGGTCAACATGGTCATCGACGCCTGCAAGGAGCGGCGGATCCCGATCCGCATCGGCGTCAACGAGGGCTCGATCATCGAGCGGAAGGACAAGCAGCGCCGCGCGGAGGAACTCGGCAAGTTCTTCGCCGGCCACAAGTCGGGCCACATGCTCGCGCTGATGATCGCGAAGCTCGAGGAGTACCTCGACATCTTCGACGCGCGCGACTTCCACGACGTCGCGATCAGCGCGAAGTCGATGGACGCGTCGATGGTGATCGACGTCTACACCGAGATCTCGAAGCGCTTCGACTATCCGCTCCACCTCGGGGTGACGCACGCCGGGCCGCGCGACACGGGCGCGATCCGCTCGATCGCCGCGCTCTCGACCCTCGTCGCCAACGGCATCGGCGACACCCTGCGCATCTCGTACGCGAGCGACCACATCGACGAGGTGAAGGACGGGCTCGAGCTCCTGTACTGCCTCGGCAAGCGCGAGCGGAAGGGCGTCGAACTGATCGCCTGCCCCACCTGCGGCCGCATCCAGGTCGACCTCTTCACGCTGGTGAAGGAGGTCGAGAAGAAGCTGATGCCCGAACTCGAGCTCCCGATCAAGGTCGCCGTGATGGGCTGCATCGTGAACGGGCCGGGCGAGGCGGAAGGCGCAGATGTCGCGGTGTTCGCCGGCGATCGGCGCGGCATCATCTACGTGCAGGGCCAGCGCGTCGCGAACGTGCCCGAGCCGGAGATCCTCGACCGCCTGCTCGCCGAATGCCGCGAGTTCGAGGCGAAGGTGAAGCGCGGCGAGGCGAAGCTCGGCGAGAAGGTCGTCGAGATCGTGCCGCCCGCCCCGATCGGCGAGCTCGGTTCCGGCGCCGAGAAGATCCGCGCCGGCCTCGTCGAGAAGATCGGAATCCCGACGGTGGGTTCGGGCGGCGGGACCGCGTGAGACCGGTCGGCCGTCACGCGGCGTTCGCGCTCCTCGCCTCCGGCTCGATGGCGCTGACCGCAGCCGGTTGCGCGCTTCCCCGATGGACGCCCAATCCGTCGTTCACGATCTCGCGGCCCGATGCGGCGGCGGACCTCAAGCGCATGCAGGCGGACCCGGTCGCCCTCGAGCGCCCGCTCGTCTTCCTCGCGGGGATCGGCGACCTCTCGGTCTCGAGCGGCGCGATCGAGCGAGCGATCGAGCCCACCGTGCGCGGCCCGATGGTCGAGATGCACTTCTTCGACGAGTTCACCTTCGACGGCGCGCGGCAGAAGACTCTCCGCGAGGTCGCGACCGCGCTCGGAACCACGATCGAGGAGCTGCCCGAGGTCGACGTCGTCGCGTTCTCGATGGGCGGCCTGGTCGCGCGCTTCGCCGCGATTCCCGATGCGGCAGGCCACCGGCTGCCGATCCGACGGCTCTACACCATCTCGACGCCGCACGAGGGCGCACGCCTGGCCGGGATTCCGCTGGGGGTGCCGCAGGGCGAGGACATGTGCCCGACAAGCGACTTCATCGAGTTCCTCCGTCGCGCGCGGCGGGACTACGAACTGGTCTGCTACACGCGCCTCGACGACGTGACCGTCGGCGAGGAGTTCGCGGCGCCGGAGGGCGTCGACCTCTGGTGGGTCCCCACCCCTTCCGGCGAGTGGTCGCACATGGCGGCCTTCAACGACGAGCGCATCCTCGGCGACATCGCCCGGCGCCTGCGCGGCGAGAGCCCGTGGACGGCGAAGCCCGCGGCGCCGCTTCCGAACTGACGCGCCGACCGCCCTCCACCAACTGTCCGAAAGGTGCGCGGTTCGCCCGATTGCGCCCGGACCACGGCGTCCGGCGGCGAAGGCCGCGCGTATATTGCCCCGATCATGGCTGTCCTTCCGAGCTCCTCTCGTCGGTTCCCCGCGCGGGCGTTCACGATCGTCGAACTGCTCGTCGTGATCGGGATCATCGCGATCCTCGTCTCGCTCACCTCGGTCGCCCTCTCGCAGGCGGGCGGAAGCGCGCGGCAGGCGCGCGCCCTCTCGAACCTCAAGCAGGTCGGGACCGCGTGGATGCAGTACGCGAACCAGAACGAGGACCGCGTGATGATCGGCTACGCCGATGCGGGCGCGCAGCAGTACTTCAAGATGCGGGCGAAGGACCTCGCCGGCAACACGATCGACGCGGCGGATGCCGCGTACTACCCCCACCGGCTGCTTCCGTTCCTCGGTTACGACCGCTCGCTGATGTACGACTACATCGCCGAGTACGAGGACGTCACGAGCATCCCGAACGACGTGATCGCGCGCAACCCCGCCTGGGGCTACAACGCCTTCTACCTCGGCGGCTGGTGGGAGTCGCAGGGCAGCACGCCCGTCATGCGCTACGGCCAGGTCGCCGGCGTCGTCTGCCGCTCGATCGCGCAGATCGAGCGCACGACCGAGATGATCGTCTTCTCCGCGAGCACCGCCGCCGAGCCCGGCCTCTATAAGGCGCCCGACGAACTCCGCCTCGGCTCGTCGTGGGTCTGCCCGCACATCGTCGGACAGGAAGTGGTCTGGCGCTCGACCGACGGTGGCAACTACGGCACGATCGACGCGAGCGGCGGCCAGCCCGGTGCCGCGATCGCGGCGCTCTTCTCCTCGAACAACCGGCTGGGCAACCGGGCGAACGTGCAGACCGTCCAGGGCGGCGGAGCCGCCATCGAGGTACTCGTCGCGCAGAGCGTGCCCCACCGCCGCATCAAGAACTTCGTGCAGACGGTTCGGGCCGACATGTCGACGGCGCTCCAGGGCCTCGGCGACCTGATGAACCAGTCGCGCTGGATCAACGCGGCGGCGCGTTCGCCGGATCCGTTCAACTACACGCATCCGTGACGCGCGGCCGCGGCGCAGACCCGCGGAGCGTGCTCTCAGTGCGTGCTATCCGAGCGTGGTTGCTGAGCGCATCGGCAGTTTGTCCGCGAATCAGCGCGACGAAGCCGGCGCGGGCAGGCGCGCCTCGAGGTCGGCGATCCGCCGATCGATGCGCGCCGTCTCGGGACCGCTGCCGTTCGGATCGTTCGCGAGGATCGCATCGCGCGAGGTTCGGAAGCGTTCGACCTGCTCGTTGATCCGCTTCGGCGTCCACTCGTCGACCCACATGGCGCGATCCCACCGGATCTCGGCGGGAACGAGCCCGAACTGCTCGCGCAGCGTCGCCTCGAAGTCGCGCATGTGGGCGGCGCCGTAGAAGATCGCGACCGACTTCGGTGGTTCCGGCCGGGCGAGCAGCGCACGGAGCGACTCGATGACCGCGTCGTTGCGCTCGTCGATGATGATGCGCGTGTCGACCTCGCCGAGCCCGCCTGCCCCGGATCCGCGCTCCGCCTGACGTCCGCCCTGCCCGAGCGCCTGGATGACGAGCTTCTTGAACGCGGGCGACTTCGAGACCATCGAGAGCAGGAATCGGACGACGCCCTGCTGGAACCCCGAGTCGTCGGAGAGCATCTCGAGCGTCGCGCTGCGCTCGCCCCGCTTCCAGAGTCGATCGAGCAGTTCCTCCATCGGCAGATCCGCGGGCTCCCAGCCGGG
>JBIIYI010000286.1:0-4444 GCA_044346895.1 Phycisphaerales bacterium | reverse complement strand
GCCGCGTCGACCGTCTACGGCTCGATCAGCGCGGATACCGAGGTGCAGGCATTGCGGCGACTCTTCATCGACAGCCTCGACCTCGCCGTCGCCCCACGCACCGCTGGCACCACCGCGCTCGACATGCTGGCGGCGAAGGGACGAACCGCCGACTATGACGACCTGCGCGCCGAGCCGCTCTCGAGCGCGCCTCCTGAGATCGAACTCGCCCGCGAGGACGGCTCGCGCGCATCCGCCGAGCGACCGGAACTCCCCTGGACCGCGCAGGAGCCGCAGGATTTCCTCGGAAACCTCTTTCTCTTCTGGCTCTGGTGGCAGTGCGATGCGCGCGAAGGACTCGTCGAGACCGCGTCGGGCGAGGTCGCACTCGTGATCGACCGCGTGCTCGACCTCGAGTGCGCGTGGGGACTCTCGGGCCGGACGAGCCTGCGCGGCGACGCACCGACGCGCCGCGCGGAGACGGCGCGCGCCGTGCAGCTCGGGAAGTGGCCGCGCAAGATCGGTCTCACGCTCTCGAGCTTCGGCCGCACGTGGGAATGCACGCTGCAGGGCGATCGGTTCGAGGTGTCGGGGTTGAAGCTTCCGAAGCCCGAGGAGAAGCCTCAGTCGCTGCGCCTCGCGATCGAGGAGCGGCTCGACAGCTTCGCCACCTTCGATGCCGCGCTCATGGGTCTCTACCGCGCGTTCATCGAGGAGCGCACCTCGCGCGCGTGGGAGTCGCGCCGCGCGGAGATGCGCGCGTGGATCGGCGAGCTCGGCGCGACCCGCAAGATGGTCGCGGTGGGCGTCTAGGCGCTCGACTTCACGGCGACGCGAGCTTGCTCCAGCCAAGCGTCGCGCCACGCGTCGCGCGTCGCGCGTCGCATCGTCACACGGCGCATCACGCCTCGCACTGGCGCACCGCTTCGACGAACCGCCGGATCGACGCGTGGTCCTTGACGCCGCGCTCGCGCTCCACCCCGCTCGAGACGTCGACCCCCAACGGTCGTGCGCGCCGGATCGCCTCGCCGACATTGGTCGGGTCAAGTCCGCCCGCGAGGAACGCGCGGCGGCGCGTCTCCTCGGGCATCGCGCCGAACGCCGCGTGATCGAAGGCGATGCCGCTTCCGGGAACCGGCCCGTCGACCACAAGCCTCGTCGCCACGCGCGAGGCGAGCCACGCGTCGATCGACGGCGGCGAGAAGTGAAGGCCCTTCCAGATCTCCCACGACCCACCTCCGCGCGCGAGCCCGGCGATGTCGGCAGGCTCCTCCGCGCCGTGGAATTGCAGCACCGGGAACGCATCGAGCGCGCCTCTCGTCGCGTCGTCGTAGGGATGCCTGAGGACCGCCACGGGCATCGCGCCCGCGGCGACGATCTCGAGGGCGAGTTCGGCCGCGGCGTCGGGCGCGACGAATCGCGGGCTCGACGGAACGAGGACGATTCCCACGAAGTGCGCACCCGCCTCGGCCGCGCACTCGACGGTGGCGCGGTCGCGCACGCCGCAGATCTTGACGAGCGTCCGGCTCACGCGGCGGGGCCCCGGGCGGCGCGGCATTCGGACCGCAGCGATTCAAGCATCCGAAGGCGATCCGCATCGAGCGGGCGTCCTGCCAGTCCATCGAGCGTCCGGAGCGCCGCCGCCGGATCGCCCAGCCGCCTGCATTCGATCGATGCGAGCAGGAGCCGTGCGTCGTCGCAGGCAGGATGCGAGCGGAATCGCTCGACGAATCGGCCGTAGGCCTGCGCGGCGAGCGCGTGCTGTCCGCTCTGCGCAAGTTCATTCGCCACGTCGAGCTGGATCTCCGCCGGCAGGGTCGCGGTCGGGATCTCCTTCAGGAGCTTCGCGTAGAGCTGCGCGGCCAGCGGATAGTCGCGCTCGCGGTGCGCGGCGGCGATCGTTCCCCGCAGGACGCGCTGCGAGTCGGTCTCGCGCGAATCCGCGCCCGCCCGCACCCGTGCACCGACCGAGCCGGACACCCCGCCGACGCCCGACGCCTCCATCGCGAGCCGCATCTCGCGCCGACGCCACCATTGCCGCATGAGGAAGAGCATGTCCGCGTCGTCGCGCTTGAGGATGCCCGTCGCGAGGAGCGCGAGGCCGATCAGGAATCCGAAGAGAATGCCGCCGAGGTGCGCGAGGGTGGCGATCCCGGAGTTGCCGGCGCCGGACCAGTCGACGATCGTGCGGACCACGTCGAGCGCGACCGCGAAGGTCATCATCCATCGGAGCGAGACCTGTGCGGGCACGAACTGCGGGATGGCGATTCCGCGGACGTTCCCGCGGGGATAGAGCGCGAAGGCGGCGCCCAGAAGGGCGCTCGCCGCGCCGCTGGCGCCGATGACGGGGATGAAGCCGTCGATCGGGTTCAGCCACTGGCCGATCCAGGCGTTCGCGAGGCCCGACGCCGCGCCACCCGCGAGGTAGATCGCGAGGAAGCCGAGGTGTCCGAGCCGGCTCTCCAGCACGACGCCGAAGGCCGCCACGAAGAACATGTTCGAGAGGAGGTGGAACCAACTGCCGTGGAGGAACTGATAGGTGACCGGCTGCCACCACTCGAAACCCTGATAGGAGAGGCCGTACTCGAAGACGATGTCGAACCGCCGTTCGATCGACTCGGGAGAAGGGGAAGGCGAACTCGTCAGCAGATGGCAGGCCACGCACGCCACGACGAGGAGGGGGACGAACAGGGGTCGCCTGCCATCCTCACGATCGGTGCCGGTCGGGATCAGGAACATCGGGCCGGATGATACGGGTGTCGCGGTGGGTTCCCGGGGGTCGGTCGATCGATCCCGGCGCGAGCCGAGCGCCGAGAACCGCGGGATTTCGGAGTTCGCCGCCCGTGGCGTTCCCCTCCTCACTTCGATTCGCTAGCATCGCCGATCCTCGCAACCGATCGGCCGCCTGCGGCGAAGGTCGGCCGCGACCTCCGGGTCCAAGCCGATGCCCCATCCGATCGGCGGAGGGTGTCGGGACGGACCCCGTCAGGGAAGATCGAACCGCCATGTCCGCAGCCACCACGCAGCCTTCCGTCACGATCACGACCATGAGCTCGACGCCCGCCGCCCCAGCCTCCGCCCCCGCGCCCTTCTACGACAAGGGGCTCGCCAACACCGTCGCCGCCGACACGCAGATGTCGTTCATCGATGGTGGAAAGGGCGTGCTCGAGTACGTCGGCATCGACATCGACACCCTCGCGCGCAACTCGACCTACGAGGAGACCGTGTATCTCCTCTGGAACCGGAAGCTCCCGAACAGGGCCGAACTCGACGCGCTGAAGAGCGCGCTGCAGGCCGAGTACGAGATTCCCGACGCCATCTACGACATGATCCGGTCGTTCCCGAAGGACGCCGTGCCGATGCACGCCCTCCGGACGCTCGTGTCGGCGCTCGCCCTCCACGACAAGGACGCCGAGTCGAGCGAGACGAACCCGGCCGGCATCGAGCGCGCGAAGCGCCAGGCGCTGCGCCTCGTCGCCAAGACCCCGACCCTCATCGCGAACTTCGACCGCCACCGCGCGGGTAAGGCGTTCGTCCGTCCCGACAAGTCGATGGACATCGCGTCGAACTTCCTGTGGATGCTCAACGGCGAGAAGCCGACCGAGGCGATGGCGAAGGGCCTCGACGTGTGCCTCATCCTGCACGCCGACCACGGCCTGAACGCATCGACGTTCGCCGCGCGCGTCACGATCGCGACCCTTTCCGACATGTATAGCGCGATGACGACCGCGGTCGGCACGCTGAAGGGTCCGCTGCACGGCGGCGCGAACGAGGAAGTCATGATCATGCTCGACGAGATCGGCTCGATCGAGAAGGTCGACGACTACATCACCGGCAAGCTCGCGCGCAAGGAACTCATCATGGGCTTCGGTCACCGCGTCTACAAGGCGTACGACCCGCGCGCGACCTACCTCAAGACGTTCGCGAAGCAGATCGCGACCGACACCGGCAACCTGCGCCTCTTCGAGATGAGCCAGCGGATCGAGGGCATCGTCCTCGCGGCGAAGGCCGACAAGGGCATCTTCCCGAACGTCGACTTCTACTCGGCGACGACCTACCACTGCCTCGGCATCAAGACCGATCTCTTCACCTGCATGTTCGCGCTGAGCCGCATGTCGGGCTGGTGCGGCCACTGCATCGAGCAGCTGATGGACAACCGTCTCATCCGTCCGCAGGCGAAGTACAACGGCCCGCACGCGGCCACGTACATCCCGCTCGCCCAGCGCTGAGCGCGGGCGCGTGCGCTTGCGCGCAGGGCGATCCCGGCAAGGCTCCCTCGATCAGATCCAGGCTTTCCCATCAGACCCCGGCACTCGTCGGGGTCTGTTGTTGTTCGACCTTGCACCGGATTGCAGGCCGACGGGGCCTCGGAGGCCACCGGCCAATCATCGGATGACGGGCGACGAACAACGGACAACGGACAACGCACAACGCACAACGCACAACGCACAACGGACAATGGACG
>JBIIYI010000285.1:0-4467 GCA_044346895.1 Phycisphaerales bacterium | reverse complement strand
CGAGTTCGCGCAGGGCGTCCGCCTCCTCGCGGAGGGAACGAGCGCCATGCTCGGGACGCCGCGCACGACGCCGGTCGTCGTCGAGACCCCGGGTGCGATGGCGCGCTTCGTGCGCGTGACGGCGACCACGCTCGCACCGCGGCGCGGCGATTTCATACTCGCGCTCGCCGAACTCGCGGTGGTCGACGCGGCAGGCCGCAACATCGCCGCGGGCGCAACGGTCTCGAGCCTCGACTCGATCGAGATGCCCGACCGCTGGAGGCGATCCAATCTCACCGATGGGATCCACCCGTGGCCCGGCCAGAATCCAGCGCGCATGGAATCGCTGCAGGCGACGCGGGAATCGATGCGCCTGCGGCTCGAGGGTGAAGGCACCGCGCTCCGGCGAACCGCCATCGACGCGGAACTCGAGCAGACGGCCGCGGCCCTCGCGGCGCTTCCCGCGCAGCGCGCCGTCTACGCGGGCACGGTGCACACGGGCGCGGGCGCGTTCGTCGGGACGGGCGCCGCGGGCGGCAGGCCGCGCGAGATCCGGATCCTCGCGCGCGGCCAGGTCACGAGCCCCGGGAAGGTCGTCGAACCGGCCGCGCTGACCGCGCTCGACCCGCTGCTCCCGTCACGCTTCGAACTCGCGCCCGACGCCCCCGAATCCGCGCGGCGCGCGGCGCTCGCGCGCTGGCTTTCCGACCCGCGCAACGCGCTCGTCTGGCGCGGGATCGTGAACCGCGTCTGGCACTACCACTTCGGGCGCGGCATCGTCGATACCCCGAACGACTTCGGCCGGATGGGCGGCACGCCGAGCCATCCCGAACTCCTCGACTGGCTCGCGGCGACCTTCCGCGACGAGATGGGCGGCTCGCTCAAGGCGCTCCATCGCGCGATCGTGACGAGCGCCGCGTACCGCCAGCGTTCGGACGTCTCGAATCCGGCCGCGGCCGAGCGCGACGTGGGGAACGCGCTTCTCTGGCGCGCGAACGCGCGCAAGCTCGAGGCGGAGACCGTGCGCGACGCCGTCCTCGCGACGAGCGGATCGCTCGACCTCTCGATGGGCGGACCGGGCTACCGCGACTTCGTCATCGAGCGCCCCGAGCACTCGCCCCACTACCGCTACGACCTCGCCGACCCGGACGATCCCGCCACCTTCCGGCGCTCGGTCTACCGCTTCATCGTGCGCAGCCAGATGCAGCCGTTCATGACCGCGCTCGACTGCGCCGACCCTTCGATGCGCGTCGATCGGCGCAACCAGAGCGTCGGGCCGGGGCAGGCGCTCGCGTACCTCAACAACGGCTTCATGCTGGCGCAGGCCGCGCGATTCGCGGCGCGCGTGCGCGCGGAGGCGGGCGACTCGGTTCCCGCGCAGGTCGAGCGCGCGATGCGTCTCGCCGTCGGCCGCGCACCCGACGACGCCGAACGCGCGCAGCTCGCCGCCTTCACCGGGGAACACGGCCTCGAGAACGCCTGCCGCGTGATCCTCAACCTCAACGAGTTCACGTTCATCGACTGACCTGAGCCGCCGCCCCATGCAGAACGACTCGCCCTTCCACCGCCTGCCGACGCGCCGCGCGCTCTCGCGCCGCGACTTCCTCGTCCACGCGGGCGGCGGACTCGGCGGGGTCGCGCTCGCGTCGATCCTCGCGCGCGATGCGTTCGGCCTCGCGCGCGCGGCGGGCGAACCGCCGGTGGCTCCACCCGCGCCGCCCGTCCAACCGAAGGCGAAGCGCGTCGTGCAGCTCTTCATGGCGGGCGCGGCCAGCCACATCGATCTCTTCGACTTCAAGCCCGAACTCATCCGGCTCGACGGAAAGCCGAGCGATTTCGGCGAGAAGGTCGAGACCTTCCAGGACGGGCTCGGCCCGTGGCTCCGGCCCGTCTGGGACTTCAAGCCCTACGGATCCTGCGGCAAGATGCTCGGCGAGACCGTCGCCGAACTCGGTGCGCACGTCGACGACATGGCCTTCATCCACAACGTCACGAGCCGATCGGGCGTGCATTCGGCCGCCACCATGCTCGCGACGACCGGCTTCCAGCTGCCCGGATTTCCCGGCGCCGGCTGCTGGGTGAGCTACGGCCTCGGCTCGATGAACGAGAACCTCCCCACGTTCGTCGTGATGCCCGACCACCGCGGCATGCCGTCGAATGGCGTGAAGAACTGGGACAGCGCGTTCCTCCCGAACGAGCACAGCGGGACTCCGGTCTATCCGGGCGGCGACACGCCGATCGCCGATCTCCACCCCCACGCGGTCGGCCGCTACGTGCGGGATGCGAGCGAGCGCGACGCGCAGTCGCTGCTCGCCGCGATGAACCGCAGGCACGAGGCCGCGCGCCCGGACGACGCGCGCCTCGACGCGCGCATCAAGAGCTACGAGCTCGCGGCGCGCATGCAGATGGCGGCACCCGAGGCGCTTGACATGAAGGCCGAGCCCGAGCACGTGCTGCGCCTCTACGGCCTCGACCGGAGCGCGGGCACGTGGGACGCCGACATCAACGACGCGGAGGAGTCGTTCGTCTTCGCGCAGAAGTGCCTCGCGGCGCGCCGCCTCCTCGAGCGCGGCGTGCGGTTCGTCCAGGTGTGGAGCGGCAACGACAACTCGCATCCGCGGCGGAACTGGGATTCGCACGAGGACATCCGCCGCGACCACGGCCCGCTCTCGCGCGGCATGGCGCGCGGCGCGGCGGCGCTGATCGCGGATCTCAGGCAGCGCGGCATGCTCGAGGACACGCTCGTCGTCTGGTCGACCGAGTTCGGCCGCATGCCGAGCTCGCAGGGCGGCAAGGGCCGCGACCACAACCCGTTCGTCTTCACGAACTGGATGTGCGGCGGAGGCGTCCGCGGCGGCGTGACGCACGGCGAGAGCGACGCCTTCGGCTACAAGCCGCTCGACCGCGCGAACCCGACGACGATCTACGACATCCACGCGACGATGCTGCACCTCCTCGGCATCGACCACACGAAGTTGACGTGGCGCCACAACGGCGCCGATCGCCGCCTCACCGACGTGCACGGCCACGTGATCGCGCCGATCCTCGCGTAGGAAGCGAACCCACGCCCGTCAGACGCGCGGAACCCGATGGTTCGCGGATCGATCGCGCACATCGAGCGCGCATCGCGCGCCTTCGATCCCACGCGCATCCCGCGCATCGACCCTCGCATCGACCTCGCGCCGCGTGCACGCTTCGCGCGCCGCGCATCGCATCAAGCCCGCGTCGCATGAAGCCCGCATCGCATGAAGCCCGCGTCGCGCGCGCGCCGCCACGATCCATGCATCACTCCGTGCGCACGGTCGCGGTGTAGTTCGGCGCTTCCTTCGTGATGAGGATGTCGTGCGGGTGGTTCTCGATCACGGTCGCGCCCGAGACGCGCGTGAAGCGCGCGTTCCGGCGGAACTCGTCGAGCGTCCGGCAGCCGCAGTAGCCCATCGAGCTGCGCACGCCACCGACCATCTGGTAGATGAAGTCGGCGAGCGCGCCTCGGTACGGCACCATGCCCTCGACGCCCTCGGGCACGAACTTGCGCGTGTCCTTGATCGACGCCTGTCCGTAGCGGTCGCCGGAGCCAGCGGCCATCGCGCCCTCGCTGCCCATGCCGCGGTAGCTCTTGAAGCGGCGCCCGCGATGGAGGACGACCTCGCCGGGACTCTCGTCGAGACCGGCAAGCAGCGAACCGAGCATGACCGCCGACGCGCCCGCCGCGAGCGCCTTCGCGATGTCGCCCGACTGCCGCACGCCGCCGTCGGCGATCACGGGGATCCCCTGCTTCTCCGCCGCGCGCACGGCCTCCATCACCGCCGTGATCTGCGGAACGCCGACGCCGGTCACGACGCGCGTCGTGCAGATCGAGCCGGGGCCGATGCCCACCTTCACCGCATCCGCGCCCGCGTCGATCAGCGCCTTCGCGCCGTCGGCGGTCCCGACGTTCCCGCCGATCACCTCGATCCTGAAGCGCTTCTTGATCTCGGACACCGTGTCGAGCACGTTCTTCGAGTGGCCGTGCGCGGTGTCGACGACGATCACGTCGACCTCGGCCTCGACAAGCTTCTCCGCCCGCTCGAACTGCCGCACGCCGACCGCCGCGCCCACCCGCAGCCGCCCGCGCGCGTCGCGGCAGGCGTTCGGATGCGTGCGGACGTTCTCGAGGTCGCGCATCGTGATGAGGCCCTTCAGTCGCCGCTGCCCGTCGACGAGCAGGAGCTTCTCGACGCGCGCCTGGTTCATCAACCGCTCCGCGTCCGCGGGCTTCGTCTCGACCGGCGCCGTCACGAGGTTCGCCTTCGTCATCACCTCGCCGACCTTCGCGTCGCTGCGGCCGTTGAGGAACTTCATGTCGCGGCGCGTGAGGATGCCGACGACCTCGCCGCGGCTGGTGCCGTCGGCAGTCACGGGAAACCCGGAGACGCCCTGCTCCGACATCAGCCTCGCCGCGCGACCGACGGTGTCGTCCGGACCGAGCGTCACCGGATCGACGACGAC
>JBIIYI010000284.1:0-4468 GCA_044346895.1 Phycisphaerales bacterium | reverse complement strand
CGCGCTGGCCGATCGACTCGAGCTTCTTGTCGAGCGTCTCCTCGCGCTTCGCCGCGCGGGCGAGGCTCTCGTCGAGCTTCGCCTGCGTCGCCTTCGACTCGCGGTCGATGCTCGCACGCTTCTCGGACGCCGCCTTCTCGGCCGCCAGTTCGATCTCGCGAGCCTTCTTCTCCGCCTCGCTGCGCATCGCGTCGGCGGCGAGGTCGGCCTGCGACTTCGCATCCGCCAGCATGCGGTCGGCCTCGGCACGCGCGGCCTTGATGCCACGACCCGAAGCGAAGGTAAAAGTGACGATGCCAACGACGGCGCCAACGATGAGTCCGATGCCAGCCGCGACCAAAATCGCGGCGATGCCGAATTCACCGGGTCCGGAACCAGCTTGAAGCAGAATGGACACGCAAGCCTCCAGTCGCGAGAGACTGCTCGCCGGATGCGTCCTGCATCCGAGAGGCCATGCGCTTCAGGCGCGACGCTTGCGATCGTCCGGAGGTCTGCGGGCGGTTTCGGTTCGTCAGGATGCGATGCCCGTCTTGCACGCGGCGCGATGGCGCGCCGGCCCGGTATCGCTGAAACCCCGGCCCGCGCACCTGGCCGAAGCCGCGATGCGCTTGCCGTCCTGTGGACGCGACGGCCCGTGCAAGGGCCGACGTGTTCGGGATGGATGAAGGAACTCGCTCACGGAACTCTGTCAGGGGTGCCCCGATGGAGGTGGGGCGCTGCGCTGGATCGATCTATCCCCGCAGGGGCCTCCGGCGAACGGGTCGCCCTCGGCATCTCCGGGGGGACTCGGTCGACGGGCTTGGAAACCAGCCGACGACCTCGTCCTGCAAACGGTCGCGAACGGCGAAGGCCTGTTCGACGAGCCGGGAAGAGACGGGCGGCCGAAGTCGCCGCCCGGTCCGCGTCCGCGGACAGGTGAAGTATCGGCCTCCGGACGGAACTGTCAAGGTAGGATGGGGCTTCCCATGCCCGCGGTCCTCCACTGGCTCTCGAACCTGCTGCCGACCAATCCGATCGCGGTCCGGATCGTCTCGGGCGGGTCGAAGCGTTCCCGGCACCTGCTGCTCAGGTCCGGGTACCTCGCCATCATGATCGCGATCCTGCTCCTCGGGCTCCTCGGTGGCGACGGGTCCCTCAAGCAGCTGGCGAGCCGGGGAGCGAGCGCCTTCACGGTCGTCAGTTTCGGTCAGGTCGCCCTGATCTGCGTGCTCACCCCGATCTTCATGGCCGGCGCGATCGTGCAGGAGGCGAGCCCACGAACCTGGGACATCCTGCTCACCACCCCGCTCGGGAACCTCCAGATCGTCCTCGGGAACCTCTTCGGGCGGCTGTTCTTCATCCTCGCCCTCCTTCTGTCCACGCTACCCCTCTTCATGCTGACGCAGTTCTTCGGCGGCGTCCCCGGGGAGGCGATCATGACCAGCTACGCCATCGCCGCCTCGAGCGCGCTCGTCGTCGCGACGACCGCGGTGACGCTGTCGGTCACGCGCAGCGGGGGTAAGCGCGCCGTCCTCGTCTTCTATGCAGCGGTCGTCATGTACCTGTTCGCGACCTACGCCGCCGACGCGTACCTCCGGTCGCAGGTCGCGATCGGCGTCGGCACCGGCGCCACGCGCACCACGCTGCTCACGTCGTTCAATCCCTTCCTCGCGCTCGAGAGTGCGCTCAGTTCGACAAGCTACGTCCGCTACGCGGCCAGCGACGTGCCGTTCCCGCCGTTCCAGCCGCTCTACACGGCTCCCTCCGCGAGCTTCTGCGCGATTTGCGTCGTCGCGAGCCTGTCGATGATGCTTTGGTCGACGCTCCGGCTCCGCGTCATCGGCACCCGCGGTCCGCAGGTCAGCTGGTGGAAGGCGCTCTTGGGGTCAGGCCCCGGGGCGAAGGGAACGCGCGAATCGAAGCGGGTCGGCGCGAATCCGATCGCGTGGCGCGAGCGCATGCTCCGCACGCAGTCGCTCGGTGGCCTCTTCGGCCGCTGGGCATTCCTCGCGCTCGGCGCGTGCGTGGGCTTCGTCCTGTGTGGTCTGCATCGCGGCGGCACGATCTCGTCGACGGACCTGCGTCTCGCGCTCCTCGGGGTCGTGGGCGCCGAGATGGTGGTGGTGCTCCTGACCGCGGTCAGCCTGAGCGCCACCGCGGTCAGCCGCGAGCGAGAGGACGGCACGCTCGACATCCTGCTCACCACCCCGATCCAGCCCGGGCCGTACCTCGTCGGCAAGCTCCGCGGCATCGTGACCTTCCTCATTCCGATGCTCGTGGTCCCATTCGTCACGCTCGGTTCGGTCGCGCTCTACGTCCTCTTCGGCGGATTCGGCGCGAAGCAGGGCGTGACGGTCACCACGCAGGTCAACCTCGCCACGGTGCAGCTGCCGCTCGTGATCCCCGAGGGCGCCGTACTGGTCCTCATCAACCTCGTCGCAGCCACGAGCTTCGCGGTCATGGTCGGGCTGCAGTGGTCGCTGCGCACGAAGGGAACGATCGGCTCGGTCATGGCGGCGATCGGCGTCCTCGGCGGCATCGGCATCGTGCTGGGCGCCTGCGCGACCGCATTCGGCGCCAACGTCCCGTACGTCGGAGCGATGCTCAGCGCGATGAGCCCGCTCAACATCCTGTACGCGACCGTCGATCCGGCCAACGCGATCCGCGGCAGCATCGACAACGTCCCCGCGGCGCGCACCAGCCTCGTCGTCGGAACCATCGCGTCCGCGGTCGTCTTCGGCGCGATCTGCTTCGCCATGCATGCGTCGATGAAGAAGAGCTTCATGATGACCGTGCGCCGGCTCGCGGGTACGAACTGAGCGGCACCAGTGGCGTTCGATACCCGTGGCGTTCCACACGCGCGCACGCTTCCTCGTCCCCGGCCGTCCCCGCATCCCGGATGCGCAACTTCCCCGGGATTCGTCCCCCGACGTGCATCCACGCTCGCGGCCGATTTCTGCGAATCTACGCGTCGCCCGGAGACACCTGCGCGCGCCCGCCCATGGGCGGCCCGCTCTCGTCAGAACCCGATTTCGGAGGCTCCATGCTCGCCATTTCACTGATCACGACCTCGCTCCTCGCCATGCCGACGCTCGCCGATTCGGTCGCCGCATCGACCGCCGCGGACGTCGCACCGGCTCCGGCCGCCGCGGACAAGCCCGCCGAAGGCACGTCGCTCACGGTCTACTCCTCGGCCGATCCCGCGGGTTTCGATCCGCAGCAGTACATCCAGCAGCAGCGGATGAACGGCATGGACAACGTCTGGGGCGTCCCGGGGTTCGGCGTCGTGAAGGACGTGCGCAGGCTCGCGCTGCCGAAGGGCGTGGGTGAACTCGCCTTCACCGACGTCGCGGCGTGGATCGATCCGACCACGGTGTCCTTCGTCGATCTCGACGACGCGAAGACCACGGTGCTCGAGCAGAACTTCCAGTTCGACCTCGTGAGTCCGACGAAACTGATGGAGCGCTACCTCGGCCGCGAGATCTCGCTCGCGGTCACGATGGGCGAGGGCGTCTCGAACGTCTCCGGCACGCTGCTCTCGGCGAACCAGGGGCAGATCGTGCTGAAGACGGCCGAGGGCGTGAAGATCGTCCCGATGCAGGGCGCGCAGGTGCAGCTCGGCGAACTTCCCGGCGGCCTCCTCACGAAGCCCACGCTCGTCTGGCGTCTCGCGAGCGAGTCGGGCGGCGACCACCTCGTGCGCACCACCTACCAGACCGCCGGCATGACCTGGCGCGCCGACTACAACATCGTGCTCGACGACGCCGATCGCAGCGGTGCGATCACCGCATGGGTCACGCTCATGAACCTCTCGGGCGCGTCGTACCCGAACACCGAACTCAAGCTCGTCGCGGGCGAGGTGAACAAGGTGCAGTCGCGCGGCGGCGGCGTCATGGCCCGCGGCATGCGCATGGAGGCGATGGCGATGGCCGACGCGGCGGGCTTCGTCGAGAAGGAGTTCAGCGACTTCCACCTCTACACGCTTCCGCGTCGCACGGACGTCCTCCAGAACTCGACGCAGCAGATCGCGCTCTTCCCGCCGGTCTCGGGCTTCAAGGTGAAGCGCGAGCTTGTGTTCGACTTCGCGGGCGGGATCGGTGCGCCAGGCTCCCCGATCCTCGATCGCGACTTCGGCGTCGCCTCGAAGCAGAATCCTTCGATCCTCGTCAGCTTCGAGAACAGGAAGGACAACAGCCTCGGCATGCCGCTGCCCGCGGGCAAGATCCGCGTCTACAAGGAAGACTCGGCCGACGGCACGCTCGAGTTCGTGGGCGAGGACCTGATCTCGCACACGCCGCGCAACGAGACCGTCAAGATCCGGCTCGGCGAGGCGTTCGACGTCGTCGGCGAGCGCACGCGCACCGACTTCACCATCGACAACGCCGCCAAGCGCATGACGGAGACCTTCCGCATCGAGGTCCGCAACCAGAAGTCGTCTGCGCAGAAGGTCCGCGTACTCGAGCGGCTCTACCGCTGGACCAACTGGAAG
>JBIIYI010000283.1:0-4477 GCA_044346895.1 Phycisphaerales bacterium | reverse complement strand
CGCTCGCGAAGCTCCCCATCGCCCTCGTGGTCTGGGTCGTGCTCGCGATCGCGGCCTTCGCGTGATACTCGACGGCAGCACGATCTCCCCATGAACCGCGACGCATGCACCGAAACGCATGAACCGAAACGCATGAACCGAAACGCATGAACCGCGACGAACGCACGCCCGACTCCGCGAACGACGCGCCGCTGCGCGACGCGCGTCTCGTCTCGTGGTCGATTCCGAAATCGGAGTGGGATGGATTCGTTGCAACGCCGGCGAACACAAACCCGAACCTCCCGCTGATCTTCGCAGGCGGTGTGTTTTCCCTGCTCTTCGTCGGAGCATGCGCGCTGTTTTTCTTCGCCTTTCCAACGCAACCGAAGCTGCTCTTCATCATGTTCGCGGCGATTGCCGCAATGTGCGCGCCAGGCTTTGCGGCCGTTGTGTACATGCGTCGCGGGGTCATGCTCTGGCGAGAGCGCGGCCCCTCGGTGTGGGACGCGCAAGGCTGCGTCTGCCCGCTTTGTCTCAAGCCTCTTTGCGAGCGCGCGGATGACCCTGCGAGTTGCGGGCACGGGTTCATCATCGAGGATCAGCCGTGGATCGTGCGCCATTACGAAGCGCTCGCCACCGCCCCTGAAGCGTTGACGCGGCAGCACGTGCAAGGCGCACGCGAGATGCGCGCGCTGCGCGAACGCGCGGAAAATCGGGGAACAAGACCGCGCGGGATCTTCCGTCGCCTCGCGCGCGCGACGCGCATGACGTGGGACGCTTGGCTCGGCTTCGATCAGCCGATGTGGAGACGCGTGGTGGCGCACGTCGCGCTCGCGGTCGCCGTCGTCGCGATCATCGCCCCGTTCTCGTGGGTCGGCGCGGCGACCGTGCTCTGGGTGGGCGGCTTCACCTTCATGGGCTACCGCGCCGTGCGAAGCGCACATCATGTCGCGAACCATCTTCACTGCGCGAAGTGCAACCACACGCTGCTCTCGGCCGATCGCGCGAAGTCGTGCCCCGAATGCGGAACATCCCTCTCCGAAGCAGGCAGCGTGCGCTCTTCTGAATCACGGCTTCTCGTCGTGCGCTGGCTGATGGGGTGCACCTTTCTCTTTCTCGGCTACTGGTTTCCCGCGTACGTCGCGCCCTCCATCAGCCGCGCACTTCCAAACGATCTTCTGCTGGTCGCGGCGGAGCGGATTCCGGGCACCTCGCGCGACACCTTCGACGTGCTTTCCGCTCGTCCGCTTTCCGCGAACGAACAGCGGCGGCTCGCCGACGCGATGCTCCCGCGGATCGCCGGCTGGGCGCGCGGCGAGGAGGAGGATCAGAGCCGAGCCGCGCAGTACATCGGCGCGAGCGTTGCGAACGGGACGCTGCCGACCGAATACGCGCGGTTGCTCGCCCACGCCGTGTGCCGGTTGCGCGTCGAGGTCGAGGCTGGCTCGATGGAGCCGCGCGCCGACGATGGCGGAGGCGGTCCCGGCACGATCCTCGCGATCGACGCGGCGAGCGCCACGGAAGGCGTGCGCATCCGCATGCGCTTCGACGGCATCGGCGCGGCGACGGGCGCGGCGCTCGGTCCCACGGTGGGAATCCTCTCGGCGCTCGAGGTCGATGGAAGGGAAGCCTGGAGCGTGCGCGCAGCCACGCCGCCGACGCTCGCAAGCGACGCCGTCGCGACGATCGATCTCGCGGCGCCCGGCGTCGCGCCGCCGCCGGGCGACCACCGGATCGTCGTGCGCGCGTACGTCGCGATCACGACGGACTACCGCTCGATCACGACGTTCGACGCGTCTGGCGCACCGATCCTACCGCCCAAATCGCTCGGTCCGTGGCTGGTCGAGCAGACGCTGACGCTTCGCATCTCGGCGCCAGGGGCCGCGCAAGGCGGGCGCTGAACGGTCGCGCGGCGCGGCGTGCGCGCGGCTGATTCCGGCCCATCCTCGTGCTGCACCGCCCGTCATCACGCGGCCCGTCATCAGGCAGCCGTCGTCACACCGCTTCTCCCCTCACCGCTTCTCCCCACGCGACATGCCGGGTAGGCTGTCTCCATGCCGTTCCGCCTGCCCGCGTGCCTCCTCGCCGCCTCGATGCTCGTTCCGTTCGCGGCCGCGCCGATCGAACCGACCGGAGCGGTGCGCTCCGCGCCGCAGGATGCCGCGACGGGTGATGCGGGAGTCGACGCGAAGGACGACGCCGCGACCGACGCCAAATCGCCCGCGTTTCCGCGGCGCGAGCTGAAGAAGCCCGAGCAGGTGAAGTTCCGCTCGCGCGATGGAAAGCGCGTCAACGGAAAGGTGGTCGCCTTCGACGGAGATGCGTTCGAAGGCCCCGCGAGCGGCGAGGGCGCGCTCGCGCGTACGCCTTGGAGTTCGGTGCACGCGGACGATCTCGAGTCGCTCGCGGGCAGGATTCTCGACGAGAAGGACGTCGACGAACTGATCCTGAAGGGCGAGCTCCTGATGTCGATCGGCCGAGTGAAGCCTGCGGACGCGGCGTTCGACCGCGCCGAACGCGCGGCGAAGGCGCTGAAGGGTTCCGCGGCCTCCGAGGCGGGCGCGCGGATCGCGGCGGCGCGCACGCGCGGCGCCGACAGACTCGTCGACGCGGAGCACGACTTCCGCATGACGAGGCATGCCGAGATGAGTTCGCGCATCCCGAAGACCGAAGGCGGCGTCGCCCCGTGGCCGGTGCTCGCGCGCGAGGAGCACGAGGCCGCCGTTGCGGCGATGAAGAAGCGCGCCGAGGAGATCTGCCAGGTGTCGGGCATGCAGGCCGTGCCCGTCGAGACGCGCTACTTCCTCCTCTACGCGGCGACGAAGCGCGAGGCCGTCGAGGAATGCGCGCGCAGCCTCGACGCGATGTACGAGAAGGTGCTCGAGCTCTTCGGCATTCCCGCGGGGCTCAACCTCTTCTGGGGCAAGGCCGTGATCCTGCTCCAGCCCAGCGAGGAGAAGTTCCGCCTCGTCGAGCAGGCCGCGTTCGGCGCGATGGTGCCGCGCGGCGTCGTCGGACTGTGCCACCAGGTCGGACCGCAGGTCTTCGTGAACATCTTCTGGACCGACGACCAGGACCGCTTCGACTCGGTGCTGCTGCACGAGACGGTGCACGGCATCGTCCACCGCTACCACTCGCCCGCGCGCCTCCCCGACTGGGCGAACGAGGGCCTCAGCGAGTACATCGCCGCGGTGAGCTTCAAGTCGTCGCCGGTCGACAAGGAGCGGCGCCCGCAGGCGCTCGACTTCATCCGCGGCGGCGGGAACGTCGCCGAGGTCATGCGCTACAACTATCGCGATGGCTCGTGGCCTGGCCCGAACGCGATTGGTTACGCCGTTGGCTACGTCATCGTCGAGCTCATGATCCGTCAGCAGCCCGACCGCTTCGGCGCGTGGCTGCGCGCGATCAAGGGCGGCAAGGACTGGGAACGCGCGCTCGTCGAGGACTTCGGCTACACGGTGGACCAGTTCGGCGCGCGTGCGGTCGAGTTCTATCGGAAGTCGAAGTAGTGGACGTCCGCGCCGCCGGATCGACGCAACCGGCATGACCAGAGGGACTTCCGCCAACAATCCTAAAGGCTCTTGACTTCTGAACCCCCGATCGCGAGACTGCGCGTTCGCAGGATTTCCTGCGGGAAAAGATCGTCCCGGGGCGAGGCTGGAGCGTCTCCCAGCCCGAAACGGTGTCACTCGATCGAGAGGATCACATCATGGTGGATGGAGCCCGTCTGGCGCGATGCGCCGCGTTTGTCGTTGTGAGTTCGGCCGCACTTTGCTGGACATCCGTCGCCGACGCGGCGGACATCCACGTGCCCGCGGATCACGCGACGATTCAGGCCGCGATCAATGCCTCGGTCGATGGCGACACCGTCATCGTCGCGCCCGGAACCTACGGCGAACTCGTGCGCCTCAACGGCAAGGCGATCACGCTGCGCTCCGAAGCGGGCGCGGGCAAGACGATCATCGACGGCGGCGCACTCGGCACCACGATGAAGTTCGTGAACGGCGAGACGAGCGCCACGGTGCTCGAGGGCTTCACGATCCGCAACGGTCGCGCAGCCGTCGGCGGCGGCATGTACATCAACTCGGCGAGCCCGACGATCCGCGACTGCGTGATCGCGTCGAACGTCGCGCTCGATCGCGGTGGCGGTGTCGCCGCGGTCAACGCGCGCCCGACCTTCACGAACTGCGAAATCAACTCAAACCGCGCGACCGAGCGCGGCGGCGGCGTCTACCTCATCGTCAACAGCGACATCACCTTTTCGGGCTGCGCGTTCAACGCGAACGAAGCGCGCAATCGCAACGCGGAGAGCGTGGGCGGCGCGCTCGCGGCTGAAACGAACTCCGATCCGACGTTCGCGAACTGCACGTTCACCGGAAACAAGGCCGAGCCGGATTCGGGATACAGCGGCGGCGCGCGCGGCGGCGCGGTCTGGACGAGCGGCACCGTCGGCACGTACAACGGCTGTACGTTCACGTCGAACGAGGCGCGCCCGCGT
>JBIIYI010000282.1:0-4488 GCA_044346895.1 Phycisphaerales bacterium | reverse complement strand
ACCGGGGTCGCCAAGGTCTTCCGCAGCGCCCGAATCCGTGCGAGTATTCCGCGCCCGATCTCCCCGCCGTCCGGCGGAGATCCGGCGAATCGGACCGCACCATGTCTCATACAACTCGGTCGAACGCAGCTTCCCACCCGAACGGATCTTCCGGCGACCCTTCCGCGCAGCAGCCACCGACCGACCGTCCCGGCGGTTGGTTCGATCGGATCGAACGCATCGGGAACGCGCTGCCCGAGCCGGCGCTGATCTTCGCGATCCTGTCCGCCGTGGTGATCGTCGTGTCCGCGATCGGCGTGGCGGCCGACTGGCGCATCCAGCCGATCAAGCCGAAGGCGGAACTCGTCGAGAAGGTCGACCCCGATGGCGCGCCGGTCCTGGCCGCCGACGGCAAGCCCGTACTCGTCCCGAAGCTCGATGAGGCGGGGAAGCCGATCGTCGCGCTCGTCGGCGAGACCGACAAGGATGGCAAGCCGGTCGAACTCGTCGCGAAGAGCCTGCTCACGAGCGACGGCATCTACTGGATGCTCTCGTCGATGGTGCGGAACTTCACCACGCTGCCGGCGCTCGGGCTCGTGTTCGTCTCGATGCTCGGCATCGGCCTCGCCGAGAAGTTCGGGCTCTTCAGCGCGCTCATGCGCTGGCTGGCGCTCATCACGCCGCGCAGGCTGCTGACCCCGACGATCGTCCTGATCGGCGCGAACGCGGCCGTCGCCTCGGACGCGGGCTACATCATCCTGCCTCCGCTCGCGGCGGCGCTCTACCTCGCCATGAATCGTCCGCCGGTCGCGGGCCTCGCGGCGGCGTTCGCGGGCGTCGCGGGCGGCTTCGGAGGCGGCTTCTTCCCGAACGCGGGCGACGGCTTCCTCGCGGGCGTCGCGACGACGTCGGCGCACATCGTCGACCCGAGCTACCACGCGGTCGATCCGACGCACAACTGGTACTTCAAGGCGCTCAGCAGCGTCGTGATCATGTTCGCCGGCTGGTTCGTCACCGACTGGATCGTCGAGCCCCGGCTCAAGCGGCTCGGCGGAACCGCGAAGTTCGACGACATGCCGTCGCTCTCCGATCTTGCGCTGAAAGCCGAGGAAAAACGCGGTCTCATCGCGGCGGGCGTGGTGGCGCTCATCGTGCTCGGACTCTTCGTGGCGGCCGTGCGGATTCCCGGCTGGCCGCTCGCAGGCGAGGGTCAACCGACGCTCGCGACCGGAGCCCCCGCGCCCGGCGAGCGCGCCGGCGACCGCTGGTCGCAGGTCATCGTGCCGCTCATCCTCGTCGTCTTCCTCCTGCCCGGCATGGCCTACGGCTGGGTCACGGGCACGCTGCGACGACAGGCCGACTTCATCGACGGCATCTACCACGGCATCCGCTCGATCGTCCCCGTGCTCGCGATCGCGTTCTTCATGGGGCAGTTCGTCAACTACTTCCAGTACACGGGCCTCGACCGCATGCTCGCGTACGCGGGCGGATCGTTCCTCTTCCAGGCGGATCTGCCGATTCCGCTGCTGATCGTGCTGTTCGTCCTCCTCGTGATCGGCGGCGACTTCGTGATGAGCGGCATGCTCAGCAAGTTCGGCGTGCTCGCGCCGATCTTCATCCCGATGTTCATGATGGTCGGCATGAGCCCCGAACTCACGACCGCGGCGTACCGCATCGGCGACAGCGTCGTCAACATCATCACGCCGCTGAACAGCTACCTCCTCATCATCCTCGTCGCGATGCAGCGCTATTCGAAGAACGCGGGCCTCGGCAGCCTGATCACGCTCATGCTGCCGTACTCGATCGTCTTCGGCATCGTCTGGACGGCATTCCTGCTCCTGTGGTACTGGATCGGTCTGCCGCTCGGCACCGACGCGCCGGTGTCGTACGTGCCGGGCGCGTGATCGATCCCCGCGCGCGGCGGCGTTTGGCCGCAAGTCGTCGTGATTTCGTCGTCGCCCCGGCAGGGTGATCGGATGTCCCGCCGGCGCCGTCCGCCTTCCGCGCATGCGGCGCGCCGCCGCGGCTGCCGGAGCGCGCCGGGAACTCCAGGCACATTTCCCGCGGCAACGATGCCCGCGGATACTTCCTCGATGCGGTGGAAAGCGCCGCGCTGCCCTCCATTCCGCTCGACGAAACACGCCGTCTCCATACGATCGCCTCGACGGACCGAGCCGTGCATCCACGACGCGTGCGATCACGACGTTCGGGGCACGCGTCCAGATCGGAGCGATGTATGCAGGAAGAGCGTGGCGCACCCACCGCGGATGCCGAGCCGATCCGCCGATTTCTCGCGGAGCGTTTTCTCTTTGATCCCGACGCATCGATCGATGCCCGATCATCGCTCCTCGGCGATGGCATCCTCGATTCGACCGGAGCGATGGAACTCGTTCTCTTTCTCGAGGAGCGGTTCGGAGTCGAGGTTTCGGACGACGAACTTGTTCCGGCGAATCTCGATTCGATCGAACGCATCGCGCTCTTCATCGCCCGCAAGCGGGCGGCGGAGAACGCCGGGGGCGGGATCGCCGGTGAAGCCACGATGAAGGTCGGGGATTCGGGGAAGGTCGGGGATTCGGGGAAGGTCGGGGATTCGGGCGGCGCGCGGTCAGGAAGGCTTCCGATTGCGAGCGAGGCGCACCGTGCAGCTGCTCGATGAAGTCGTCCTCGACCGGGCACGAGAGATCGCATCGGCGCGCGGAGTCGCGCGCGCGGCGCTGATCGATGGCGATCGAGCGCTCGATTGGAGGCATCTCGACGACGCTTCGCGGCGTGCCGCGGTCTCCCTGCAGCGCGCAGGCGTTTGCCGCGGCGACCGCGTTGCGGTCGTCGCGCCGAACGCGATCGAGTCGTCGGTCGCGTATCTCGCCGTGCTTCGAGTGGGCGCGGTGCTCGTGCCGATTCCGGCGGATGCGCGCATGCCTCGACTCCGCGCGGTTCTCTCGGACTGCGATCCGCAAGCGGTCGTCGCGCCTCGTTCCATGCTCGTGTCGCTGCGCGCATCGATCGCAGGGGAGAGCGACGGACTCGACGCGCGCTGGGTGGAGTTCGCGCTCGACGAGAACTTCGCTCGACCGATGGACGTTCCGCTCGAATCCGGTCGGAGCGTCTCGACATCGAGGCTCATCGCGCGCGAGGCCGGCTGCATCGATGCGGATCTTGCGGCCATCATCTACACCTCGGGGACGACGGGTGAGCCGAAGGGGGTCATGCTCACGCACGCGAACCTCCTGAACACGACGTCTGCGGTCGCGGAGTATCTCGGGGAATCGCCTGCGTCAGGAGCCGACGTCGTCTCGCTCGCGATACCCGTCGCATACAGCTACGGATTCCTTCAGCTTTGGACCGCGCTTCGAAGTGGCGCGACGGTCGTCCTCGAGCGGAGCTTCGCCTTTCCGTTCGACGCCATGCGCCGCATGGAACGGCATCGCGTCTCGGTGCTGATCGCTGTTCCCGCCATGATCTCGCGGATGCTCGCCACGCTTCCGCATGTCGCCCTGGAGCTCTCGCGACTGCGTGCGATGACGTGTGCGGCAGCGTCGCTTTCGCCGGCTCAGGCGATGCGATGCATGGATTTGCTGCCGCACGTCGCCCTTCACATCATGTATGGGCAGACGGAATGTTCGCGCGCCTCCACGCTCGACCCTCGGCTCGTGCGCGCGCGTCCGGATTCCGTCGGAACCGCCATTCCCAACTGCGAGCTTCTCCTCATCGATGCGCAGGGTCGTCGGCTGCCGGTGGGCAGCGAGGGTGAGCTCGTCGTGCGTGGAGCGAACGTCGCTCGCGGCTACTGGCGACGTCCGGAGGAGACGGCGTCGAGGTTCATCGCTTCGCCGCTGCCCGACGCGTCGCCTTCGGAGCGAGTCCTCAGGACCGGCGATCGGTTTCGCATGGACCGGGACGGTCTGCTCACCTTCATCGGGCGGGAAGACGAGATCTTCAAGTGTCGCGGTGAGAAGGTCGCGCCGATGGCGGTCGAGCGCGTGCTTGCGTCGACGGATGGTGTGGTCGACGCTGCCGTCGCCGGCGTGCCGCATGAGGAGGACGGCATGGCCATCCACGCCGTCGTGGTCCTCGAGGCCGGCGCATCCGTCGATGAACGGGCGATTCGCGCCCGCTGTCGCGAGTTTCTCGAACCCGCACTGCAGCCGCGCTTCATCGAGTTCCGTCGCGAGATCCCACGCACCGCGAATGGCAAGTTGATTCGCCGCGCGCTCGTCGGGGCAGGTGCTTGAGATGTGCGGATTCGCAGGCGTTTGTGCCGCCGGCGATGCTCCTCCGCCATCGCGGGAGGAGTGTCTGCGCATGGCGCAGGCGCTCGCGCATCGCGGGCCCGATGGGCGTGGCATCGTGGTGGAGGGTCGCGTCGGCCTCGCCCACGCGCGACTCGCCGTCATCGATCGCCTCGGGGGCGCGCAGCCCTTCTCGAATCCCGCGCGTGGAACCACGATCGTCTACAACGGAGAGGTCTTCAACCACGTCGAACTCCGTCGTGAGCTCGAGTCGGAAGGC
>JBIIYI010000015.1:0-14781 GCA_044346895.1 Phycisphaerales bacterium | reverse complement strand
GGTCGCGATCCTGCGCCGATCGCCGCCACCGTCCTCGCGAGGGCGGTCGCAGGAGAGCCGATCGGCAACGCAGCACTCGATGCGATCGTCGCTGGGCAGCCCGCTCCGTGACGTCTGTGGCGCGTGATGTCGGCGCCGCGTGCCGTCTCCTGGCGACGGGAGACGGGCGCAGATGCGGTCGGCGAGATGCGATCGGATGATGGAATCAGGCGGGGAAGTGCGGGTCCTTCCCACGTGCCTCCGCACACGGGGACGCAGCCTCGTCAGGGAACGGTTTCCTGTAGACTTCGCGTCCCGAAAGTCCGGCAGGACGAGGTTCGCCCCGTCCGGTGCCGTTCCGACTCGGGTGTCCTGAAGTTCGTCCCGCTCGCCCCCGTCCCGGAGGCGGAGCCCGGGCGAGCGGCCCGGACAGCGCGCCCGTCAGCAAGTCCCGACAGTCAGCCACAGAAAGAACGCCATGAAGAACCTCGTGCTCCGTTCCGCCATCGGCCTTCTCGCCCTCGCGACCCCGGCGTTCGCCGCCACGGCGCCGGCCCCCGTCGGCGCCTCGCCCGCGGACGCCTTCGCCAACAGCGTCAAGATCGTGTCGAGCCTGCCGCGCACCGGCAGCGCCAACGCGCAGACGACCTCCATGGTCAACGGCATCAAGATGGCGATCGCGGAGCGCGGCGGCAAGATCGGCGACACCACGGTCGTCTACGAGGACTGGGACGACGCGAGCCCGCAGCGCGGCAACTGGGACCCCGCCGTCGAGGCCGCCAACGCCGACAAGGCGATCGGCGACGAGGCGGTGCTCGCCTACATCGGAACCTACAACTCGGGCGCGTCCAAGATCTCGATGCCCAAGTTGAACTCGGCCGGCATCGTGATGGTGAGCCCCGGCAACACCTACCCCGGCCTCACGAAGGCCGGTTTCGGCGAGGCGAACGAGCCCGCCGTCTACCGCCCGAGCGGAAAGGTCAACTACTTCCGAGTGGTGCCGACCGACGACGTGCAGGGGTCGGTCGCCGCCGACTACGCCAAGGAACTCGGCGCGAAGAAGGCCTACGTGCTCCATGACCGCGAGCTCTACGGCAAGGGCATCGCGGACGTCTTCAAGAAGAGCGCCGAGGGCCTCGGCATCGAGGTCGTCGGCTTCGACGGCATCGACAACAAGGCGTCGAACTACAAGAGCCTGGTGACCAAGATGAAGCAGGCAGGGGCCGACCTCGTCTACTACGGCGGCACCACGCAGACCAATGCGGGGCAGCTCGCGAAGGACATCGTCGCCGGCGGCCTGAAGGCGAAGCTGATCGTCCCGGACGGCTGCTTCGAGGAGGCCTTCATCGCGGCGGCGGGCGCCAAGGCGCTCGAGGGCCGTTGCTACATCACCTTCGGCGGCGTGGAGGCGAAGGCGCTGACGGGCAAGGGCAAGGACTTCTACGAGAACTACAAGAAGACCTACGGCGGCGAGCCCGAGGGTTACGCCGTGTACGGCTACGAGGCGGCGAACGTGGTGCTCGCGGCGATGGAGCGCATCCACGCGGGCGGCGGCAAGCTGACCCGCGAGGCCGTCCTCGCCGAGGTCGGCAAGACGAAGGACTTCGCCGGCGCCCTCGGCGTGTGGAGCTTCGACGAGAACGGCGACACCACCAACCGCACGATGAGCGTGAACACCGTCAAGGACGGCAAGTTCACCACGGTGAAGGTCGTCCAGTGACGCTCGCGTCACGCACCGCGGGCACCGACGGATGACCGAGACCGAAGTCTTCCTCCAGCAGGTCATCCTCGGCCTGTCCAACGGCATGATCATCGCCCTCGTGGCGTTGGGCTACACGATGGTCTACGGCATCGTGGAGCTGATCAACTTCGCGCACGGCGACGTGTTCACGCTCGGCGGGTTCCTCGCGCTGACGATCGTCGGCGCGCTCGGGGCGGCGGCGATCATCGATCCGGGTTCGCTCGGGGAGAGCTCGAACTGGCTGCTCCTCGTCGGCCTCGTGATCGGCTGCGGCCTCTTCTGCGGCGGCCTGAACATGGCGATCGACCGCGTGGTCTACAAGCCGCTGCGGCGCGCCCCGAAGCTGACGCAACTCGTGGCCGCGATCGGCGTGAGCTTCATCCTCGTCAACGTCGCGCTCTTCTGGGGCGGCGTGCCGATGGACGTGTTCGGCGACGGCGTCGCGGCCGCCGCGAGCAAGGACTTCCCCGAGGTGCTCGAGTCCTCGAACCTCCTCGGCGAGGACTCGAACGTCGTGCTGCGCATGGAGGACATCGCGATCTTCGCGATCACGATCCCGCTCATGGTCGGGCTGGCGCTCTTCGTCAAGCGGACGAGGCTCGGCCGCGGCATGCGCGCGACGGCGCAGAATCCGATCGCCGCGCGCCTCATGGGCATCGACACCGACCGCGTGATCGCGGCCACCTTCATGATCGGCGGCTTCCTCGGCGGCGCCGCGAGCGTGATGTGGTCGGTCTACAACAACACGATCTCGTTCCAGATGGGCTTCCGCGCGGGCATGGACGCCTTCACCGCGGCCGTCCTCGGCGGGATCGGCAGCCTTCCCGGCGCGATGGTTGGCGGCGTCCTGATCGGCCTCATCCGCGCGATGAGCGACCAGTACATCGAGACGCGCTGGACGAACGTCGTCGTCTTCAGCGTGCTCGTCCTCATCCTCGTGTTCCGTCCGAGCGGCATCCTCGGACTCAAGCAGCGGGAGAAGGTCTGATGCAGCCCGCGCTCCCGAGATTCGCGCCATTCTCGCGCGGACAGCTGATCGTCCTCGCGATCCTGGCGGCGCTGCCCCTCTTCGGCGCGTCGCTGGCGGCGTCGGGCCGCACCGTGATCGTCTACGCGATCCTGGCGCTCGGGCTCAACGTGGTGGTGGGATGGACGGGGCTCCTCCATCTCGGGATCGCCGCCTTCGCCGCGATCGGCGCGTACGCCTACGGAATCCTGACCTGCGAGATCTATCCGTTCCAGTTCGGATTCTGGGGCGGGCTCGCCGCGGCGACCGCGATCGGAGCCGCCGCCGGCGCGCTCCTCGGTGCGCCGACCCTGCGGCTCCGAGGCGACTACCTCGCGATCGTGACGCTCGGATTCGGCGAGATCGTGCAGGACGCGCTCAAGAACCTCGAGGCGATCACGAAGGGAACGCAGGGCATCAATCCGCTCCCGGCGGCGACCGTGCCCGGCGCGGATCTCCTGCGCTCGACGGTCGCGATCGCGCGCGACGCGAAGCCTGCCGACCCTTCCGCCGGCTCGACGGCGGCGCAGACCTCCACCGAACTCGCCTCGAGCGACGCCCTCTCGTGGCTCGCGATCTCGAACGAGACGCCGGTCCGCTGGTATCTCCTCTACCTCGCGGTGCTCGCCGCGATCGTGTTCCTCTGCCGCAACCTCGAGTTCAGCCGGCTCGGACGGCAGTGGTTCGCCGTGCGCGAGGACGAACTCGCCGCGCGCTGCATGGCGATCGAGCCGGACAAGGCGAAGCTCAAGGCCTTCGCGACGGGTGCCGCGCTCGCGGCGCTCTCGGGCGCGATGCTCGCGAGCGTGCTCAGTTCGACCGGCGAACCGGCGAACTACGACTTCCAGATCTCGATCCTCGCGCTCTGCATCGTGATCGTCGGCGGGATCGGGTCGATCACGGGCGTGCTGATCGGCGCGATCGTCATGATCGGCCTGAACAACGTCGCGCTGCCCGCGATCTCCGACGCGCTGCAGAAGGCGGGCATCGGGTCGACGAGCAACGTCTTCACCAGCCCGAACAACTACAAGTACCTCACCTTCGGCCTCGCGCTCGTCCTCATGATGCGCTTCCGCCCGGACGGCATCGTCCACTCGCGGAAGGCGGTGCGGAAGTGAGCGCGTCGCTGATCTCGGTCGAGTCGGTGACCATGCGCTTCGGCGGCCTGACCGCCGTGAAGGACGTCTCGGTCGAGGTGCCTGCCGGTCGGATCACCGCGGTGATCGGCCCGAACGGCGCCGGCAAGACCACGCTCTTCAACGCGATCACCGGCGTCTACGAGCCGACCGCCGGGCGCGTCCTCGTCTCGGGGCGCGATCCGAGCCGCAGCCTCGACGGCCGCGTGATCCTCGGGTGCGCGGCGACGGGCGTCGCCACCGCCGTCTTCCTCGCGATCGCACTCCGCGCGCAGGAACTCTGGCAGGTCGCGGTGATCGACCTCTACGTCTTCCTCGAGCCGTTCCCCTGGATGAAGTCGCTGTCGACGTTCGTCTCGTCGCTCTTCGGTGGAGGCGCGTGGGGAACGTGGCTGCCGCTCCTCGTCGGGCTCGTCCTCGGCGCGAGCGGACGCTACGTCATCTGGGCGCGCACCCGCCGGACGCCGGACGTCGTCGCGAGCGCGGGCGTGGCGCGCACGTTCCAGAACATCCGTCTCTTCCCCGAACTCTCGCTCGTCGAGAACGTCACCGTCGGCATGGATCGCCGGCTCTCGAGCGGATTCGTGGCGGCGCTCCTCGCGCTCCCGTCGGCGCTGCGCGAGCGGGCGTCGTCGCGCGCCGAGGCGATGAAGCTCCTCGACTTCGTCGGCCTCGCAGACAAGGCGGAGGACGCGGCCGGCAACCTTCCCTACGGGCACCAGCGTCGGCTCGAGATCGCGCGCGCGCTCGCGTCGCGGCCCGACGTCATCCTGCTCGACGAGCCCGCGGCCGGCATGAACCCGACCGAGACGGTCGATCTGATGCGCCTGATCCGCGCGATCCGCGACCGCGGCACGACGGTGGTGCTCATCGAGCACCACATGCGCGTCGTGATGGGCATCTCCGACCGGATCCACGTGCTTCAGTACGGCGAGAAGATCGCCGAAGGAACGCCCGACGAGATCCGCAACGATCCGAAGTGCATCGAGGCCTACCTCGGCAAGGAGGAACTCGGATGAGTTCCACCGCTCCGCTCCTCTCCGTGAAGGGCATCGTGGCGGGCTACGGCTCGGTCGAGGTGCTGCACGAGGTGTCGCTCGATGTTCCCGAGGGCGAGATCGTCTCGCTCATCGGCGGCAACGGCGCCGGCAAGTCGACCACGCTGATGTGCATCTCGGGCATCGTCCCGCTGCGCGGCGGAGAGATCCACTTCGCCGGCGAGCGGATCTCGAGCGCGTCGGGTGGCGTGCGTGCCGACCGGCTGGTCGGCCGCGGACTGGTGCAGGTTCCGGAGGGACGGCGCATCTTCCCGCGGATGACCGTGCTCGAGAACCTGATGATGGGCGCGTATGGGCGCAACGATCCGGACGGCGTGGCGCGCGATCTCGCGCACGTCTACGAGCTCTTCGACATCCTGAAGAAGCGCTCCTCGCAGCTCGGCGGCACGCTTTCGGGCGGCGAGCAGCAGATGCTCGCGATCGGCCGCGCGATCCTCTCGAAGCCGCGGCTCCTGATGATGGACGAACCTTCGATGGGCATCGCGCCGCTCCTCGTCGCGCGGATCTTCGAGGCCGTGCGCGAACTGAACCGCGAGGGTCTGACGATCCTGCTCGTCGAGCAGAACGCCCGCGCGGCGCTCAAGCTCTCGAAGCGCGGATTCGTGCTTGAAACCGGACGCGTCACGCTCTCGGACGATGCGGCGAAGCTCCTCGTCGATCCGCGCGTCCGAGAGGCCTATCTCGGCGAGTGAGCGCGCGGCGTTCCCCGGGCAGAGCTCCCGCGGCGCGGCGACGCCGCGTCGGATGTCGGTGGGCATCGTCGGAATCCGCCCGCGATCGGCTACGATGGCGCCATGCGCGAGTTCAGACTGGCCGAAACCCTCGAGCGCGTGTCGCTCGGCTCCTACCAGCTCCCGCTCGGGGTCGCCGAGACCTCGCTCAAGGAGCCGGTGCAGGGCTACACGGTGCGGTACCAGGAGGGGACCGAGGAGGAGCCGGACACGTACGTGTTCCACGCCGTGGTCAGCCACGACCGGCTTCGGCCGCTCGTGGACGCGGCGTTCAACCTCCTGCCCAAGGAAGTGACGCCCGTCGTCGAGATCGGTTCGCGCGACGCCTACCGCACGATCGACACCTACCTCGGCGAGGAGCCGATGCCGCTCGTCGAGTTCCTGCGCACGTGGTACGAGTTCGAGGACGTCCTCCTCGAGGACGTGAGCATCGGCGTGGGCGCCAACGCCGAGGAGCCGTGGATCGACGTGTTCGTCGACAGCTGGAAGGGCATCCTCATCTCGGTACCGTCCGAGATGCGCGACGCGGTCGAGCAGATGTTCGCCGAACATCGGGTGGCGGAGGTCGCGGCGACGTGGGACGAGGAACTCCCCGACACCCATGGCGACGAGGGACTCGTGACGCGCGACGTCCTCGAGATGCTCGACGACCACTCGCCCGACATCGATGAACTCCTGCTGCTCCTGCGCGAGAAGTGGCTGCTCGAACTGAACGTCGACCGCGAGACGAACGTCGACGAGGCGGGCCGCCATCTCGGCATGACGCTCTGGCACGCGATCGTCCTTGCGCAGAGTGCGGACGGCGAGCCGGAGCGTGGCGCCTACATCACCGTCTGGATGACCGCCGGCAGCCTTGCGCAGGCCGAAGAGCTCCTTGAGGACGCGCTGATCGACCACTCCGAGTGGGTGTTCGAATCGATCTACACGATGGACCGCGTCGCGTACGACGACCGGCCCTCCTCGCTCTCCCATCTTCCGCCCACGCGTCGCCGCGCGGCGGTGCATGAGGTGGCGATCGAGCCGTGGGGTGCCGCCGGAGGCGAGGGCGGTACGGAAGGCGGTACAGAAGGCGGACGTGGCGGCGGCGAGCCTGGCGGACAGCCTGGCGGCGAGGGGCCGTCCCGCAAGGGCCCCGGTGGTCCCGGCCATCCGACGGACCGCGGCGGTCCGGAGGCGCGCGGTGTCGACAACTGAAGGTCGTGGCGGGGGTTCGGCCGACGGGCGTCCGTGGTACGCCGACGGACTGCGGTTCGAGTGCACCCAGTGCGGCAACTGCTGTTCCGGCGGCCCTGGGGCGGTGTGGTTCACCCCGAACGAAGCCGACGCGATGGCGCGCGCGCTCGGGGTCTCGACGGCGGCGTTCCTAGAGCGCTACACCCGCCGAATCGGCGCGCGTCGATCGCTCCGGGAACTCGTGCGCGACGGAAAGCACGACTGCGTCTTCCTTGACCGCGATTCCCGGCCCGGAAAGGCGGTGTGCCAGCTCTACGCCGCCCGGCCGCAGCAGTGCCGCACGTGGCCATGGTGGCCGGAAGTGGTCGAGAGCCCGGCGACCTGGGAGGACACGAAGCGACGCACGCCATGCCCGGGGATGGGAACGGGCCCCGTGCGGTCGTTCGTCGAGATCACGATCGGGCTGACGGGCGGCGGGTGACCGCCTCGGATCGCGAGTGCGCGGCGCGGTGCGGGACGACAGGGAACGGCGCGGGACGGCACGACACGACGGGGAACGGCGCGGGTCAGGACTGCGCGGCTCCGTGCCGAGCCGTGAGGTCGCATCCAACGTCGCGGCGTCAACGGGTGTGGTTTCGCGCGGCGCGCGCGTCGCCTACGCTCCCGCCCCATGGCACGCTACAGCATCTCCGATTTCATCGCGACCCGATCCCAGCGCGACCGCGGCGAGGGGATCTTCGAACTCGAGAGCGAACGCATCCTCGAGGTCAACCTGCGCGGCAGCATCTGGACCAAGACGGGTTCGATGGTCGCATACCTCGGAGCCGTCAAGTTCACGCGCGAGGGAGTCTTCGAGCACGGGATCGGCCGGCTTCTCAAGCGCGCCGTGAGCGGTGAAGGCACGCGACTCACGAAGGCGGATGGGACCGGGCGACTCTATCTCGCCGACGACGCCAAGAAGGTGACGATCCTCGGCATGAACGGCGACGACATCTTCGTCAATGGAAACGACGTCCTCGCGTTCGAACCAACCCTCAAGTGGGACGTGCAGGTCATGCGCAAGGGCGCGGGCATGCTCGCGGGCGGTCTCTTCAACATGCGCTTCACGGGCGCGGGCATGCTTGCGATCACCACGCACTTCGACCCGCTCGCGCTCGAGGTAAGGCCCGGACAGCCCGTCTTCACCGATCCGAACGCGACGGTCGCGTGGAGCGCCTCGCTGACGCCCTCGATCAACATGGACGTCAGCATCGGTACCTTCCTCGGCCGAGGAAGCGGCGAGTCGATCCAGCTCAAGTTCGAGGGGCAGGGCTTCGTCGTGATCCAGCCGAAGGAGGAGCTCTACCTCCAGAGGCAGGCGGCCGGAAGCTGACGGACCGCCGACTTCGCGGCGATGCATGAGGAAAAGCACCGCGGCCCGGCGTGAAGCCGGGCCGCGGGTCGTTTCATGCTGCACCGATCGGTGGCGCGATCAGAGCCCGTCCGGGAGACCGTCGCTGACCATGGTGTCCGAGCTCGAGGCCTGGCTCGCGAGGCGATCCTTGACCGTCGTCATCGGCCCGGTGGTGGGACGTTCCGCGCCAAGCTGCTCGGCTTCGAACGCGGCCTCGTCGAACATCGCGGCCTGCGCCTCGTCGTCGAACTCCGACACGTCCACCAGCCGCTTGACCTTCGCCTTCGAGTACGCCTCGAAGCCGGTGCCGGCGGGGATGAGGTGTCCGAGGAGCACGTTCTCCTTGAGGCCGAGGAGCCCGTCGACCGCGCCCTTGAGCGCAGCCTCGGTGAGCACCTTGGTGGTCTCCTGGAAGCTCGCGCCCGAGAGGAAGCTCTCGGCCTGGAGCGAGGCCTTCGTGATGCCGAGGAGCAGCGTCTTCGCGGTCGCGGGACGCGGCTTCTTGGTCTTGCACGGGCCCTTGCCCTCGGTCTCGGCGAGGGCGTTTGCCTCGCGGATCTCGTCCTTGTCGACGAGCGCGCCGACCGGGAGGCTGGTGCCGCCCGCGTCGTCGATGCGCATCTTGCGGGCGAGGGCGTCGTTGACGTCGCGGAAGACGAACTTGTCGACGACCTCGTTCGGCAGGAGCTCGGTGTCGCCCTGGTTCGAGACGCGCACCTTCGACAGCATCTGGCGGAGGATGACCTCGATGTGCTTGTCGGAGATCGGCACGCCCTGCGCGCGGTAGACGTTCTGCACCTCGTCGAGCATGTAGACGTAGAGCGCGTCCTCACCCTTGATGCGGAGGATGTCCGCGGGGATGTGCGGCCCCTCGGTGAGCGCGTCGCCGGCGTCCACGCGGTCGCCCGTGTGGACGAGCAGCGCCTTGCCCTGCGGCACGTGGTGATCGTGCTCGAGGCCCGCGTCGCTGACGACGCGGATCGTCATCTTGCCCTTGCGCTTGTCGGAGTGCAGCTCGACGCGGCCCGAGATCTCGGCCATGACCGCCGGATCCTTGGGGATGCGCGCCTCGAAGATCTCGGTGACGCGGGGGAGACCACCGACGATGTCGGCGGAACGCGCCGCTTCCTTCGGCTGGCGGGCGAGCATCTGGCCCTGGGCGATCCGCTGACCGTCCTTGACCTCGATGCGGGCCTTCGCCGGCAGGTGGTGGAAGTCGAGGATGTTGCCGTTCTCGTCCTCGACCGTGATCTGCGGATGCTTCTCGCCGGTGTGCTCGATGACGATCATCTCGGCGCTGTCGCCCGAACCCTTCTTGGTGTCGAGGCGGAACGTCACGTCCTCCACGAGATCCTTGAAGCGCACGATGCCCGACTTCTCCGCCAGAATCGGCGTCGCGTGCGGCTGCCACTCGCAGAGCACGGCGCCCTTCTTGACGTTGTCGCCGGTGCGCGCGAACAGCTGCGCGCCGTAGGGCACCTTGAACTTCTCGAGCTCGCGGCCGTGGGCGTCGTTGACCACGATCTCGCCGTTGCGCTTCAGGGCGACGATCGTCTTCGTGCCGTCCTCGTTGGCGACCTCGACCTCCATGCAGTCGCGCAGGACGATGGTTCCGCCGAACGCCGACTTGAAGGTGTTGTCGAGAATGCCGCGCGCCGCGATGCCGCCCGTGTGGAACGTGCGCATCGTGAGCTGCGTACCCGGCTCGCCGATCGACTGCGCGGCGATGATGCCGACCGCCATGCCGATCTCGACGGGCTTGCCCGTCGACATGTCCTGGCCGTAGCACTTCGCGCAGACGCCGCGGGCGGTCTGGCAGGTGAGCGGCGAGCGCACGTACACGCTCGTGAGGCCGAGATCCTCGATCTTGCGCGCGATGTCGTCGGTGATGACCTCGTTGCGCTTGACGATGACCTCGTCGGTGATCGGGTTGATGATCGTCTCGACGCTGGTGCGGCCGCGCACGATGTCGCGGAGCGGGACGTCGACTTCCTCGCCCTTGTAGATCGCCTTCTTCGGGATGCCGCTGGGCACGCCGCAGTCGTCCTCGAGGACGACGACCGACTGCGCCACGTCGCAGAGCTTGCGCGTGAGGTAGCCGGAGTCGGCGGTCTTGAGCGCGGTGTCCGCGAGACCCTTGCGGGCGCCGTGCGTCGAGGAGAAGTACTCGAGCATCGACAGACCCTCGCGGAAGTTCGCGCGGATCGGCGTCTCGATGATCTCGCCGCTCGGCTTGGCCATGAGGCCGCGCATGCCGGCGAGCTGCTGCATCTGGCTGACGTTGCCGCGGGCGCCCGAGTCGGAGAAGAGGAACACCGGGTTGAGGTACTTCGCGCCCTCGATCTTCTCGATCGAGGTCTCCGCGCCGTTGACGTCGCGACGGTCCTTCTTGAGGGCGTCGACGAGCTTGGCGGTGACCTCCGCGCGGCACTGCTGCCAGAGGTCGAGGAGCTGGTTGTGGCGCTCGCGCTCGGTGATGGCGCCGGCCTGGTACGCCTTCTCGACGCGGTCGACCTTCTTCTGCGTGGCGTCGAGCAGCGCCTTCTTCTCCGCGGGGACGCGGAGATCGGTGATCGCGAAGGAGAGGCCCGACACCGTCGAGTAGCGGAAGCCGATCTGCTTCATCGCGTCGAGGAGGTCGATGGTCGCGGCCTTGCCCTTGCGGGCGAAGGTGTCGTCGATGACGCGCGCCGCGCCCTTCTTGCCGAGGGCGCAGTTGTAGAACGGCATGCCGTCGGGCAGGATCTCGCTGAAGAGGAGGCGTCCGAGCGTCGTCTCGACGCGGCGGTTCGCGGGCATCGGCTCCGCGGCCTTCTTCTGATCCTGGACGATCTCGCTGAAGCGCGTGAGGCGCACCTCGATCGGATCATGGAACGAGATGCGGCGCGGATCGCCGTGGGGGAGGTTGAAGGAGAGGAGCGCCTCCTCGAGGTCCTTGAACCGCCGCAGCTTCGACTTCGGGGCGTCGCCGTGGGCGCACGTCAGGAAGTAGACGCCCATGATGATGTCCTGCGACGGGCTGACGATCGGGTTGCCGTTCGCCGGGCTGAAGATGTTGTGCGTCGACATCATCAGCACGTGCGTTTCGGTCTGCGCCTCGACCGACAGGGGCAGGTGGACCGCCATCTGGTCGCCGTCGAAGTCGGCGTTGTAGCCCGTGCAGACGAGCGGGTGGATCTTGATCGCGTTGCCCTCGACGAGCACCGGCTCGAACGCCTGGATGCCCATGCGGTGCAGGGTCGGCGCGCGGTTGAGCATGACCGGGTGGTTCTGGATCACCTGCTCGAGGATGTCCCACACCTCGGGATCGCGGCGCTCGAGCATGCGCTTCGCGCTCTTGATCGTGTCGGCGAGGCCGTGCTCCTTGAGCTTGCGGATGATGAACGGCTGGTAGAGCTCGAGCGCGATCTTCTTGGGAAGGCCGCACTGCCAGATCTTGAGTTCGGGACCGACGACGATGACCGAACGCGCCGAGTAGTCGACGCGCTTGCCGAGCAGGTTCTCGCGGAAGCGGCCCTGCTTGCCCTTGATCATGTCGGTGATCGACTTGAGCGGACGGTTCGACGAGCCGAGCACCGGGCGGCGGCAGCGGCCGTTGTCGAACAGCGCGTCGACCGCCTGCTGCAGCATGCGCTTCTCGTTGCGCACGATGACCTCGGGCGCGTTGAGGTCCATGAGCTTCTTGAGGCGGTTGTTGCGGTTGATGATGCGGCGGTAGAGATCGTTGAGATCGCTGGTCGCGAAGTTGCCGCTCTCGAGGAGGACGAGCGGACGGAGATCCGGCGGGATCACGGGGATCACGTCGAGGACCATCCACTTCGGCTCGTTCTGCGAGCCGCGGATCTGCTCGACGATCTTGAGGCGCTTCGAGAGGTCCTTCTGCTTCTGCTTCGACTTGGTGTTGCCGAGATCCTCGCGGATCTCCTTCGAGAGGCTCTCGAGGTCGAGCTGCTGCAGGAGCTCGCGGACCGCGTCCGCGCCCATCATCGCCGTGAACGACGCCGTGCCGTACTTGTCGACGGCGGCGCGGTACTCGTCCTCGGTCAGGACCTGCTTGTGCTCGAGGTCGGTCTGGCCCGGGTCGGTGACGACGTAGTCCTGGAAGTAGATGATCTTCTCGAGGTCCGACGTCTTCATCGCCAGCAGGTTGCCGAGGCGCGACGGCATCGCCTTGAAGAACCAGATGTGGACGATCGGGGCCGCGAGGTTGATATGGCCCATGCGCTTGCGGCGCACGCGGCTGTGCGTCACCTTCACGCCGCAGCGGTCGCAGATGATGCCCTTGTACTTCGTGCCCTTGTACTTGCCGCAGCCGCACTCGTAGTCCTTCTCAGGACCGAAGATGCGCTCGCAGAAGAGGCCGTCCCGCTCCGGGCGGTACGTGCGGTAGTTGATGGTCTCGGGCTTCTTGACCTCGCCGAAGCTCCAGCTTCGGATGTCGTTCGGGCTCGCAAGGGTGATCTTGACGGAGCCGTAGTCGTTCACGCGGTCGTAGACGCTCTCGGACATCGCGGTAGCCTTCCTGATTTGCCCGCTTCGGCTCGAACGGCCGCGGCGGGGGAGTTCACTTCTTCAGTTCCTGACGTTCGGGATCTCGACTTCGGGGTGCCCGACCCGCGCGCCTCACGGAGGTGCGCGGGCGGGGTGCGCTCCTGCCTAGAGCAGGATGTTCGCTTCCGTCGTCTGCTTCTCGAGCTGGATGTTCATGCCGAGACCCTTGATCTCGTGGCAGAGGACGTCGAACACGACGGGCATGCCCGCCTGCAGGGTGTTCGTGCCCTTCACCATCGAGTCGTAGATCTTCGTGCGGCCCTCGACGTCGTCGCTCTTGACGGTGAGGAGTTCCTGCAGCACGAACGCGGCGCCGTAGGCCTCGAGCGCCCACACTTCCATCTCGCCGAAGCGCTGGCCGCCCGTGCGGGCCTTGCCACCGAGGGGCTGCTGGGTGATGAGGCTGTAGGGGCCGGTCGAGCGCGCGTGGATCTTGTCGTCGACGAGGTGGTGGAGCTTCAGGATGTACATGAAGCCGACCGTCGTGCGCTGATGGAACGGCTCGCCCGTGCGGCCGTCGTAGAGCTGGATCTTGCAGTTCGCGGGCATGCGCGCGAGGAGCTCGCGCGGATGACCCGGATCCTTGCCGGTCTTCTCGAACTCGGCGAGGCGCCTCTCGACGTGCTTGTTGGCCTCGTCGATGGTGCTGAAGATCTCGTGCTCGTGCGCCCCATCGAACACCGGGGTGGTCGCCTGGAATCCGAGCACCTGCGCCGCCCAGCCGAGGTGGACCTCGAGGATCTGACCGACGTTCATGCGGCTCGGCACGCCGAGTGGATTCAGGAGGACGTCGACCGGAGTGCCGTCCTCCATGTACGGCATGTCCTCCTCGGGAACGATGCGGGCGATGACGCCCTTGTTGCCGTGGCGGCCGGCCATCTTGTCGCCCACCGAGAGCGTGCGCTTGGTGGCGAGGTAGACCTTCACCATCTCGAGCACGCCCGAGGCGAGTTCGTCGCCGCGCTTCATATGGTCGAGCTTGCGGCCCTTCTCGGCGTTGGTCGCGATGATGCGCGGCCAGAACTGGCCGTACACGACCTTCGCCTGCTCGCGCGCCTCGGCCGAGCCCTTCATCCACTTCTCGTTGAAGTTGTCGATCTGCTCGACGATGACCTCGGGGATGTCGCTCTGGCCGACCTTCTGGCGCGTCGACGGATCGACCATCTCGGTGCCGAGGATGCGGTTGATCTCGCCGACCATCTTCTTGAAGAGGTCGATGCGCTTGCTGTCCATCATGGCCTCGTAGTCGGCCATGTCCTTCTTGAGCTGCTTCTTCTGCTCGTCGCTGAGGTGCATGCGGCGGCTGAAGCGCTTGGCGCCGATCACGACGCCCTCGGTGCCCGCGGGCACCTCGAGCGAATCGTTCTTCACGTCCTCGCCCGCGCGGCCGAAGATCGCGTGGAGCAGCTTCTCCTCGGGGGAGAGCTCGCTCTTCGACTTCGGCGACACCTTGCCGACGAGGATGTCGCCGGGGCCGACGCGCGCGCCGATCGCGATCACGCCGTTCTCATCGAGGTTGCGCAGGGCGCGCTCGCTGACGTTCGGGATGTCGCGGGTGAACTCCTCGCGGCCGAGCTTCGTCTCGCGGATCTCGACCTCGAAGCTCTCGATGTGGATCGAGGTGAAGGTGTCGTCCTTGAGGAGACGCTGGTTGATGACGATGGCGTCCTCGAAGTTGTAGCCGTCGAAGGTGTTGAACGCGACGAGCACGTTCTTGCCGATCGAGAGCTCGCCCATGCGGGTGCTCGCGCCGTCGGCGAGGATCTGGCCTTCCTTCACCTTCTGGCCGGGCTTGACAACGGGGCGCTGGTTCTGGCAGGTGCGCTCGTTCAGGCCGACGAACTTGCGGAGGACGTACTCGTCCGCGTTGTCGATGATGATGCGCTCGCTGTCGACGAAGGTCACGGTTCCGCCGCGGGCGGCGGTGACGATCATGCCCGAGTGGACGCCGACCGACTTCTCCATGCCCGTGGCGATGCACGGCGGATCGGTCTTGACCAGCGGCACCGCCTG
>JBIIYI010000281.1:0-4501 GCA_044346895.1 Phycisphaerales bacterium | reverse complement strand
GAACGATCCGAACAAGACCGAACCGGGCGCGTGCGGCTGCGGCGTTGCCGAGACCGATTCGGACGGCGACGGCACTCCGAACTGCAACGACAACTGCCCGAACGATCCGAACAAGACCGCGCCCGGCGCGTGCGGCTGCGGCGTCGCGGACACCGATTCGGACAGCGACGGAACACCAGATTGCAACGACGGCTGCCCGAACGACGCGAGCAAGACCTCGCCCGGCGCATGCGGTTGCGGCGTCGCGGAGACCGACTCCGACTCGGACGGCACCCCCAACTGCAACGACGGCTGCCCCAACGATCCGAACAAGACCGCGCCCGGCACGTGCGGCTGCGGCGTCGCCGACACCGACAGCGATTCCGACGGCACTCCGGATTGCAACGACGGCTGCCCCAACGATCCGAACAAGATCGCGCCCGGCACGTGCGGCTGCGGCGTCGCCGACACCGACAGCGATTCCGACGGCACACCGAATTGCATCGACGGATGCCCGAACGATCCGAATAAGACCGCGCCCGGGAACTGTGGCTGCGGATTCCCCGAGAGCACTGGAGACTCCGACAACGATGGAACACCAGATTGCTCGGACGCCTGCCCGAACGATCCGTTGAAGACAACGCCCGGCGCTTGCGGATGCGGCGTCATCGAAGATGTGGGCGACAGCGATTCGGATGGCACGCCGAACTGCAACGACGGCTGCCCCAACGACCCGAATAAGATCGCGCCCGGCGCGTGTGGTTGCGGCGTCGCCGAAACCGACTCCGACGGTGACGGCACTCCGAACTGCACCGACGGCTGCCCCAACGATCCGACCAAGATCGCGCCCGGCACGTGCGGCTGCGGCGTCGCGGACACGGATTCGGACGGCGACGGCACGCCCAACTGCAACGACGGCTGCCCGAACGATCCGAACAAGACTTCGCCTGGCACCTGCGGCTGCGGCGTCGCCGACACCGACTCGGACAGCGACGGCACTCCGAACTGCAACGACAACTGCCCGAACGATCCGAGCAAGACCGAACCGGGCGCGTGCGGATGCGGCGTTGCGGAGACCGACTCGGACAACGACGGCACTCCGAACTGCAACGACAACTGCCCGAATGATCCGAACAAGACCTCGCCTGGCGCGTGCGGCTGCGGCGTTGCGGAGACGGATACGGACGGCGACGGCACTCCGAACTGCAACGACGGCTGCCCGAATGACCCGAACAAGATCGCGCCTGGCACATGCGGCTGCGGCGTCGCCGACACCGACTCCGACTCGGACGGCACTCCGAACTGCAACGATGGCTGCCCGAACGATCCCAACAAGGTCGCGCCCGGCACCTGCGGCTGCGGCGTCGCCGACACGGACAGCGATTCCGACGGCACCCCGAACTGCAACGATGGCTGCCCGAACGATCCTAACAAGATCGCGCCCGGCACCTGCGGTTGCGGCGTCGCCGACACGGACTCTGACGGCGACGGCACGCCCGACTGCAACGATACCGCGTACACCTACGCCCTGACCGGCGGCAGCATCCCCGACGCGAACGCGACCGGCCTCGCGAAGACCTTCACGGTCACAAGCGGACAGCTGCCGAACGGCTTCACGAACATCCGCGTCACGCTCACCGGCCTCACCCACACCTGGGTCGGCGATCTCACCGCGACGCTGACGGGTCCGGACGGCACCTCGGTCTCGCTCTTCACCCGGATCGGCGCGACGGGGGCCACTCCGAACGGCGACGACTCGGATCTGAGCGGCAACTACACCTTCGACGACGCGAACGCGACCACGCTCTGGGCTGCGGCCGTTGCTGCGACCGGAACCGGCTCCGTGGTCGCGGGCGGCAACTACGCGGCGAGCGCTGCAACGACGGGCGCGAAGGTGGAGCTGACGACGGCACTGCGCGGGCGCACGCTGCCCGGCACATGGACGCTGCGGATCACGGACACCGTCGCGCAGGACACGGGCGCGCTGTCGTCCGCCAAGGTCGAGTTCACGCCGGCGGCCGCGGGCGATGCCGATGGCGACGGCACGGCGGACGGCCTCGACGGCTGCCCGAACGACGCGAACAAGACCCTGCCGGGCGGTTGCGGCTGCGGCGTCGTCGACGCGGACTCGGATGGCGATGGGACGCTCGACTGCAACGATCCGACCTTTACGCGCACCGTGACGGGCGCGAGCATCCCCGACAACAACGCGAGCGGGCTCTCGAGGACCTTCAGCGTCCCCGCGAATGCGCTGCCGGATGGCGTGACCGCGATCCGAGTCTCGATCGCGGGGCTCAACCACAGCGTCTGCGGCGACCTGACCGCGACCCTCATCGGCCCCACGGGCGCGAGCGCCACGCTGTTTGCCCGCGTCGGCGCGTCGACCGCGACCGGCAACGGCGACACCTCGAATTTCAACGGGACCTATGTCTTCGAGGATGCATCGAGCGTGAGTCTGTGGAGTGCCGCTGCCGGCGTCGGAGGAAGCGCCAATGTGCCCGCTGGGACCTACTTCCCGAGCGTCGCGCTCACCGGTGCGCGCGGCAACCTCACCTCGCCGTTCAGCGGCTCGAACCTCTCGGGCACCTGGACGCTTCGGATCGCGGACACCGTCTCCTCGAACACCGGCTCGTACACGAGCGCGACGATCGACTTCACGCCCGCGCAGCCGGTCGACACCGACGGCGACGGCACGCCCGACGGCAACGACGGCTGCCCGAACGATCCCTCGAAGACCGCGCCCGGCCAGTGCGGCTGCGGGGTCGCGGAGACCGACTCCGACTCGGACGGCACGCCGAACTGCAACGACGGCTGTCCGAACGATCCTGCGAAGATCGCCGCGGGCTCGTGCGGATGCGGCGTCGCCGACACCGATTCCGACTCGGACGGCACGCCGAACTGCGTCGACGGCTGTCCGAACGATCCGGGCAAGATCTCTTCCGGCGCGTGCGGTTGCGGCTCGCCCGACACCGACGCCGATGCCAATGGCACGCCTGACTGCAGCGAGACCACGCCGACCGTCAGCCTCGCGGTCGTCGGCGGCGGCTCGGTGTTCGGAGCAGGCGACACGCTGACCGTTCGCGTCGCGTACAGCGATCCCGCGCTCGTCGTGACGCAGGCGCGGGTGTCGCTCCTGTTCGATCCGACCTCGCTGCTCGCGTTCGACGTGCGTCAACCGGAGGGAACGCCGTTCTCGCAGGTGTCGAGCGAGATCATCGACCAGGCAGCGGGTTCGCTGCGTTACGTCGCGTCCGCCGAAGGCGGAGCGAGCGGGGCGCGGGCGATCGCGGAGGTCGACTTCATCGTGCTTCCGGGCGCGAATGCGTGCTCGACCGCCGGACTCGTGTCCTTCGGCTCGATCTCGGGACTCACGACGCAGCTCATCAGCGCCGCCGGCGCCCCCGTTTCGCCCGCGACGGCCGCGCTGCCCTCCGTCCGCGCCGACGGAACCGCGCCGGTGCTCGCCGGCGTGCCGGGCAACACCACGCTTTCGGTCGACGCGGGGTCGACGGTCGGCGCCGCCATCGCGGAACCCGTCGTCGGCGCCCTCGACGGGTGCGACGGCGTGCGCAGCGTGTCGCTCCTCATCACCTATCCGGGCGGTGGGACGGCGAGCGCCTGGCCGCAGGACGGCGTATTCCCGATCGGCGTGACCAATCTCACGTACTCGTCGACGGACGCAGCCGACAACACGCAGACCGCCTCGCGCACGATCACCGTGCTCGATCAGCAGCTCGTCGATCTGACCATCACGCTCGGGGGCGACTTCGCCGGCTCTTCGACGCGACTGATGCGGATCGAGAGCGGGGGAGCCACTCAGACGGCGCAGGTCTCGATGACCGGAACGCAGGGCGTCGCCACTTCGATCGCGATCCCCGTCAGCGCCACGCCGCCGTGCATCCGGCTGAAGGACGTCGGGCACTCGGTGTCGCGCGTCGGAACCGCGATCGACGCGGGCGCGCGCTGGGAACTGTCGCTCACGCTTCCGCAGGGCGACTCGAACGACGACGACGTGGTCGACATCCTCGACTTCGCGATCTTCGTCGCAAACCGCGGCGCGGCCGCCACCGCGGCCGGGCTGTCCAACTTCAACGCGGATCTCGTCGTGAACAACGCCGATCTCTCGTTCATCGGCGTCAACTACTTCGCGCAGGGTGAAACGTGCGGCGGATTCGGCCCCCCGACGTCGCCCCGCGAGCGCGTCAGGGTGCGAGACCTCGTCGCCGCCGGAATGCGCGACCTGGTTGCGGCCGATCTCGACGGCGACGGATGGGTTGCGCCCGCGGACATCGCCGCGTTCCTCGCGGGCAACGGGCCGATGCCGCCGACGCCGCGGCCGATGCGGCGCCCGCTTTCGGGCACGACGGGCGAGCCGGTCGAAGCGCAGTGGTAGTCCGATCGCAGCCACGACGACGCCCCGCACGTGGCGCAGCACGTGGCGCAGCACGTGGCGCAGCACGTGGCGCAGCACGTGGCGCAGCACGTGGCGCAGCACGTGGCGCAGCACGTGTGCAGGGTCGAA
>JBIIYI010000014.1:0-14828 GCA_044346895.1 Phycisphaerales bacterium | reverse complement strand
GTTCCGTTTGCGAGCGGGATTCCGATCCGCGCGACGCGTCGTCCGACGCATCGGACGCCGGTCCCTCCGCGATCACGCGACCGGGCCCCGGCATCGGCGCATCACCGCCACCGGACGAATCCACGCCTCGCGTGAGGATGATCGCACCCGCCGTGATCGAGGCAACGGCCGCGATCGCCGCCGCAACGCGCAGCCAGCGGCGACCGGACCGCCCATCGACCGGCCCGATGCGCGCAACGACCGGAGCAGGCCGCCCACCCGCGATCGGGAGATGCAGATCGCTCGCGGCGAAGATCCGGTCCTCGACCGAGGAGGAGAGCTGCGAACGACGCATCGCGCCGATCCGCTCGAGATCGCGCACGAGGTCGGCGAGTTCCGAGCCTGCGAGAGGCGGAAACTCGCCGGGCGAACCCGCAGAAGCGTCCGCAGGCGAGCCCGCGGAAGAACGCTCGCGCGCGCCCGAGTCGCTCCGCGCGTGGGCACCGTCCATCCGGACGTCCTCGTCGAAGTTGTCGTGCTGGTCCGTCATGTTCGCACTCCGTCGGTCATCCACTCGCGTTCGCGCAGTCGCTTTTGCACTCGATCCTGCACTCGATCCTGCACGCGTTCCCGCACTCGTTTCCTCACTCGATCCCGCCGTCCCGCACACCGCGTCATCCACAGCCCCGCGCGCCCCCGGTCGATCGCGCTGCCTGAAGGGGCCTGCATCGCGCGGGAGACTTGCTCAGGCCCGACGCCCTGATCGAACGGCTCGCCCGCCGTGGGATTGCGTCGAACCGCCTCATCCGGCGCCAAAGCAGCGCGCTTCGATCGGGTCCAAGGTCCGAAAAGCCGCACGATCATGACTCCCCGCCCTCGTCGACCCCCATCTCCTCCAGCATCGCCTTCAGTTTCTTGAGGGCTCGGTGGTGCCTTGCCAGCAGGGTTCCGATGGGCTCCCCGAAGTAGTCCGATAACGCCCGGAAGCTCATGCCGCCGGTGTGTCGCAGTTCGATGACCTCCCGGTCCGACTCCGACAGCCGCGAAAGCGCAGTCTCCAGTCTGAGCCGCACCCCTTCGTCGAGTCCGGTCGAGGACGTGGGCTCGGCCGCGACGTCGCGAAACGTCTCCTCACCCGCCGACCGCGCATGACGGGTCCGCCGACGCATCTCGTCGCGGAGACGGTTCATGGCGATGCGGAAGAGCCAGGACTCGAAGCGGCCCGACTCGACGTACGAGGCGATCTTCGCGGCGAGCGTGCAGAAGGTCGACTGCGCGATCTCCTCGGCGAGCTCCTCGTCGCGGCACTGGGCGCGGAGGATGCCGAACACGCGAGGCGCGTAGAGCGAGACGATCGCGCGCCATGCGGTGGAGTCTCCCTCGGCCGCGAGCCGCAGCAGACGCTCGACCTCGCGCGACTCGCGGAGCGAATCCCCATCGGCGGCGGCGTCGCCGACGGCATCCGCGCGCGCGCCACGCGCCGCCTCCGACGCCGACGACGCGATCGCCGAAGGATCCGCGCCGCCACCGCGGGTCCCGGACGGGCCCTCCTTCGCTCGATCGGAGTGGTCGGAAGCCTTCGGCATCGTGCAGTGCACCCGGATGATCGTCACGCCGGAAGCGGCAGGTCGCGCGATTCCGCGGGTCATGCATCGCGCAGGCAGGCGGCACCTCCCCGCCGACTGCGGAAGCGTAACGCCCGACATCCGGCATGATTGCCCGGCGGAACCACCCTGGGCGAGATCGTGCGCCCGCGCGGGCACCGGCAGGCGCGTCGCGTCCCGGTCGGACGCGGGCGAGCCGACCGGCGGACGAGCGGAACGGCGCGGAAGGCGCGGAACGGCGCGGAACGGCGCGGAAGGCGCGCCTCGGGAGATTCAGATCGGCAGGTCGTCGATCGATTCCTCGACCACGCGCACGCGCGTTGGGGTCGCCAGACGCCGCGGGGCCTCGCCGAAGTCGTCGGGCGTCGACGCATAGGAGAGGTTCTTGAAGCGCGTCGTCGCACCGTCCCAGACGAGGTTCACGGTTCCCGTCGGACCGTTGCGCTGCTTCGCGAGGATCACCTCGGCGGTGCCGACCTTGTCGGGGTTCTCGTCGGCCCAGTTCGGGTCGCCCCGGTGGTAGTAGTCCTCGCGGTGCAGCATCATCACGACGTCGGCGTCCTGCTCGATCGAGCCCGATTCGCGCAGATCGCTCATGCGCGGACGATGACCCTCGCGCTGTTCCGCCGCGCGGTTGAGCTGCGAGAGGCAGAGGACGGGCACGTCGAGCTCGCGCGCCATCGCCTTGATGCCGCGCGAGATCTCGCTCACCTCGAGCTGTCGGCTCTCGACGCGCGAACCCGAGCTCATGAGCTGCAGGTAGTCGATCGCGATGAAGCCGATGCCGTGACGCTCCTTGAGGCGGCGTGCCTTCGAGCGCATCGCGAGGAGCGACAGGCCCGGCGTGTCGTCGATGTAGAGCGGAAGCCGCGAGATCTCGCCGCACGCGGTCATGAGGCGGCGGTAGTCGTCGCTCCCGAGCATGTGCTTGCGCATCCGCTGGCTGTCGATCTGGCCGAGCGCGCACAGCATGCGCTGGATGAGCTGCTGCTTGCCCATCTCGAGGCTGAACATGACCGCGGGCGTCCCGTGCTGCGCGACCTGCTCGATGAGGTTGAGCGCGAGCGCGGTCTTTCCCATCGACGGCCGCGCCGCGAGGATGATCATCTCGCCGCGCTGGAGGCCGTTCGTCATCTCATCGAGCTCGCCGAAGCCCGTGCGCACGCCCATGAAGCCCTTGCCGTCGCTCGCCTCGATCAGGCGCATCGTCTCGTCGACGAGTTCCTGCGCGGTCGCGACCGCGCCCTGCTCGCGCTTCTGCGCGATGCGGAAGATGCGCTGCTCCGCGCTCTCGAGGAGCTGCTGCGCCGGAAGCCGGGAGACGTGCGCCTCCTCGAGGATCTGCCCCGCAGCCGCGATCACCTCGCGCGTCGTCGCCTTCTCGCGCACGATCTGCGCCCAGTGCAGCGCGTTCGCCGCGCTCGGCACGCCCTCCGCGAGCTGCACGAGGTAGTCGAATCCACCGATCGCCTCGACGAGGTTGCGGTCGACGAGCAGCTGGTTGAGCAGCACGAGATCGACCGTCGCGTGCCGGTCGTAGAGCTCGACGATCGCGTCGTAGATCCTCCCGTGGCGCGGCACGGAGAAGTCGTCGCCGGAGCGCACGACCGTGATCACGTCGCCGATCATCTTCGGATCCCAGAGCACCGCGCCGATGAGGCCCATCTCGGCCTCGATCGCGACCGGCGGCTCCGCACCGAAGAGCGCGGCGACATCGCGGCGCTGCGCCTCCGTCTGTCCGTCGCCGCGGTTCCGACGCGCACCGCGCCCGCGACGCGTGGCGTCGCCGGACTGCGCTCCCTCGCTGTTCATGTGTTCGTCCTGCACGCGGCGGAGACTACACGCTCGCGGCATCGCGCGACAGGTTCTTCACGCGAATCGCGCGAAGCTCGCGACGACGGGCGCGATCGCGCGCTACTCGTCGTCGGACGATCCGCGGCCGACGACGACGTGTCCCTCGATCATCTGGCCGGCGACGATCTGACCATCCTCGAGCGACTGCTGCATCAGGCGGCCCACCTTGAAGCGCACGCTCTTGCGCGGCGGAACGGCGACACGCTCGAGCGTCTTCGGATTCTGCGCGACGCGGCCCGCGCGCTCGCGGATCTCGAACACGCCGAAGTCGCGGAATTCGAGGCGGTTGCCGCGCGAGAGCTCGTCGATCACGTGATCGAGGAAACTCTGGACCGCGCGACGGACATCCGTCCGGGGAAGCGAGGTGTCCTGCGCCACGCGCTCGATGAGATCCTTCTTCGTCGTCGTTGCCATCTCTCACCTCGGCCGGCCCCGGCCGTCTGGGACGTTGGTGTGCGACCGGCTGCGCCGGATTCCCGCAGTCGGGAACAGCGCGAGTATGCGACCAGAAGGCATCGGAAGTCAAGAGTTTGCATGAGATTGCGTTCTCGGCACCCGGCGGTTGGCGCGAGTTCCGTCTGCGACGTCGCGTGGAGCGCGGTTTGGACGGATCCGGAAGGCTGCGGCTTGCCGCCCGCCGGGAACGCGCCACCGTTCGCGCGGAGGGTTCGCCGTGGACAACCTGAAGATTGGAATGCTGGTTCTCGGGCCTGGAGCCCTCGTCGCGCTGCTGACGGGCTGCGCGCCGAAGGCGGTCGACGCCGTGCCTGCCCGTGCTTCGGTCGCGCCGCGGCTCGTCTCGGGGTCGTGCGACGGCTTCGCCTCGCGCAACGACGCGCGCCTCGGCACGCCGCGCGACCCGGTCGTGCGCGACTACGAGCTGGCCGTGATCTCGACCTACGACCGGCAGCAGATCATCAACGGCCGACCCTACGTCGACTTCGACACGATCACGCGGAGCCGCGAGCGCTTCGAGCGCTGAGACCAGCCGCAGCCGCGCGCACCCGCTCGCGGACGCGCTCCTCCCCGTCGATGAAGCGGATCGCGAGATCCGGCACCGCGAGGGGAACGCGCGGAAGCCGATCGAGCTTCACGAGATCCTTGCGGCTCGTGACGACGAGATCGGCGCCCGTCCGCACGGCCGCCCGCTCGAGTTCGTCCGAGGCGAACGGAAGATGATCCGCCCGCTCGAGACGACCGACGACGCGCATGCCGGCGCCCTCGACCATCGCGTGGAAATGCGCGGGATTCCCGAGGGCGCACGCGCTGAGGACCGATCTCCCCGCAAGCGCCTCGATCGAGCACTCGAACTGCGGCCGCGCCTCGGCTCCGTCGGCCTGCGCCGGATCGAACAGCGTGACCCACGGCCACCAGTGCTCGCACGCCGCGTCGTGCGGCCGACCGCGCCAGCGCGCGACCATCGCGGCGGCCCGCTCGCGCTGCGCGGCGTCGTGCGCCTTCGTGAGCACCACGAGATCCGCGCGCCGGATGCCCTCGGCACGCTCGCGCAGCCATCCGAGCGGAAGGAGATCGCCGTCGAGCGCAGGCTTCGTCGCGTCGACGAGCACGATGTCGAGATCGCGCGCGAGCTGTCGGTGCTGGAAGCCGTCGTCGAGGACGACGACCGCGCGCGCGCGCCATGCCTCGGACGCCGCCGCCCCGAGCACCGATTCGAGCTCCTCGCGCCGCCGCGCGCCGACGACGACGCGCGCCTCGGGCGCGGTCGTCTCGTACTCGTCGGCCTCGTCGCTGCGCACAAGGCCGTGCGCGTCGCGTGCCGCGCGGTAGCCGCGCAGGGCGATCACGGGCCGGGCGCCATCGCGCGCGAGTTCCCCCGAGATCCAGGCGACCACGGGGCTCTTCCCCGTGCCTCCCGCGGTCAGGTTGCCGACCGAGATCACGGGGTACCGTCGGCCGTCGACGACAGGAGGGTGCACGCCGAGACCCGAGTCGAACCGCGCGTTGCGCCGCGCGACGAAAAGCCCGTAGACCCGGGCCGCGCACCAGGCGACGGGCGCGAGCGCGCGCGGCAGTGGTCCGCCCGCGGCTTCAGCGCGCGGCATCGTCCGCTCCCGTTCCGCGCGCGCGGCCGAAGACCTCCTGACGGAGTTCGCGATAGTCGCGCGCACCTCCGCGGACGACCAGCACGACGTCCACGATCGCGAGGAGGAACCATCCGAGGAGCGCGAGGAACGCGACCGCCCACGCGGCCGCCCAGCCGGCGCGATCCTCGTGGGGATGCACGAACGTGAGCGCGCGGACGAACGGGATGATGCTCGCGAGGGCGAACGCGATCCCGATGCGCCGCACCCGGCGAACCATCGGCGCGACGTCGCCGCGACCGAGGCGCACGAAGTACCAGACGAGGACCGCGGCCACGAGGATGCCCGCGGGCACGCTCCACACCGCGGGGATCATCGTCCAAGGCCCGAGTTCCCTACCCCCGAGTTCCCTGCCCCCGAGTTCCCCTGCCTCGAGCGCGGGATCGACCATCGCGAGCACCGCGAGCAAGGCGTCAGTCATCGGATCCCTCGCACAGACGACCCTCGCGTGCGGCCTCGAGCAGCGGCGCCAGCCTCCGCACGGGCAGTCCGACGACCGTCTGAGGATCGCCCTCGCAGCGCACCGGCCAGCCGAGCGCGACCACTTCGGGCAGGTTGTAGCCCCCCGCCTTGCCGCGCCAGAGTCCCGCCTCGACGAACCGATCGAGTTCCGCGTCGCCGATCGCGCCGATCACGATCGTCGCGATGTCCCGCCCGACCCGCGACGACCCGTCCGGACCCGCGAGGCACCAGCCGGTGACCACGCCGTGCGCCCGGTTCGCGAGCGACGCGATCATGCGGCGGGCGTCCTGCGCGTCCTTCGGCTTTCCGAGCACCGCCCCGTCGCGCTCGCAGACCGTGTCCGCCGCCAGGATCCACGCCGGCGCCGCTCCGCGCTGCGCGCGCCGCTCGGCCACCCGCCGCGCCTTGAAGTAGGCGAGCGCCGGCGCGACATCGCGCGCGTCGGTCCGTCCGAGATCGAGCGCACCGTCGTCGATGTCGGCGGGCTCGACCTCCGGCTCGAAGCCCGACTCGCGCAGGAGCGCGACGCGACGCGGCGACGCGCTCGCGAGGACGAGCGGAAACGCGCGAAGTGCGGTCGAAGGCGAGGGATGCTGGACCGAAGCGGCCACGAGGAACGAAGAGTAGCGTGAGCGTCGCCTCGATGCCCATCCGCCGCTTTCGCTGATACTCTCCCCGGAAACGATTGACAATCGGGGCGGGATACCTGACCCTCCCCGTCCGCAGGCGATTCCAACCGTGCCCGACGAACCCGCCAACCCCGCCTCGCCTTCGCCCGACCCGATGCCGCCCTCCGTGCGGATGTCGGGCGAGGATTCGAACTCTCCCGCCGGGACGCAGTCGGGCGACGGCTCGCGCGCGGGATCGAACTTCGACACGCTGCTCGGGAAGTTCGTCGTCGAGCGCGGTCTCGTCACTCCGGAGGAACTCGAGCAGTGCGCGAGCGACCAGCGGGCGCGCGGCGCGCAGGCGCCGATCACCCTCGCCGAACTCCTCGTCTCGCGCGAGTTCCTGACCAAGCGGCAGATCGAACGGCTTCGAGGCGATCTCGAGGCCGTGAAGACGAGCCAGCAGATCCCCGGCTACCGCATCATCCGGAAGCTCGGCGCGGGCGCGATGGCGACGGTCTTCCTCGCGAAGCAGCTGTCGCTCGACCGGCTCGTCGCGATCAAGGTGCTGCCGAAGAAGTTCTCGCAGAACCAGAACTTCATCGAGCGCTTCCTCCGCGAGGGCCGTGCGGCCGCGAAGCTCTCCCACAACAACATCGTCGCCGCCTACGAGATCGGACAGGCGGGCGAGCACCACTTCTTCGTGATGGAGTACGTCGACGGCGACACGGTCTACGACCGCATCGTCGCGCGGAAGAGGCTGCCCGAGCGCGAGGCGCTCGAGATCATCCGGCAGGTCGCGTCGGCGCTGCAGCATGCGCATGAGATGGGCTTCGTCCACCGCGACATCAAGCCCAAGAACATCATGATGACGACGGCGAACGTCGCGAAGCTCGCCGATCTCGGCCTCGCCCGCGCGATGAGCGACAAGGAGGCCGCGGAGGCGGAGTCCGGCCGCGCCTACGGAACGCCGTACTACATCTCGCCCGAGCAGATCCGCGGCGCCGTGCACATCGGTCCGCCCGCGGACATCTACGGCCTCGGAGCGACCTTCTACCACATGGTCACCGGCAAGCTCCCCTTCGACGGCACGACGCCGTCGCAGGTGATGCACCGCCATCTCAAGGATGCGCTCGTCCCGCCCGACCACGTCAACCCGCAGGTCTCGGGCGGCACCGCGCTCATCATCGAGACGATGATGAAGAAGGATCCGCGCGAGCGCTACCAGAACGCCCGCGATCTCGTGCAGGATCTCGACCTCGTCCTGGCCGGCAAGGATCCCGAGTACGCGAAGCCCGCGGTCGACATCGCGAGCATCACATCGGCGGTGAACGTCGCCGCGCAGGAACCGGTGGCGATCGTCCGCAAGGACGACCCGAAGCCGTTCGCAAGCCTGCCCGCGATCATCCTGATCGGCATCCTCGCCGTCGGCAACATCGTGCTGCTCGCGGTCGCGCTCCTGCGCTGAGCGCGCTTCGCCGCACGAAACCCGACGCGAGCGGCACCCGACGCGAGCGGCCGCGCGCGAGGCGTCTCGACCGAGGCAACCGCACTTGGAATCGCACGGCGGTGAAGGAGCGCGGCGTACTTCACCCGGCGACTTCGACCGGCGTACTTCACCCGGCGACTTCGACCATCACCTCGACCTCGACGGTCGCGTCGAGTGGAAGTGCGTTCGTGCCGACCGCCGCCCGGGCGTGCCGACCGGCCTCGCCGAAGACCTCCTGCATGAACTCGCTCGCGCCGTTCGCGACCTTCGGCTGGCCGTCGAAGCGATCGTCGGATTGGACGAACACCCCGAGCCGGACGATGCGGCGCACCTTCGAGAGATCGCCTCCGAGCTGATCCGCGACGACGGCGAGCGCATTGAGCGCGCACTGTCGGGCCGCCTTCTGCGCGTCCTCGATCGACACCTTCGACGGAACCGGGCCGGTCGCGAGGAGGGCGCCGTTGGCCATCGGAAGCTGCCCCGAAACGACGATCAGGTTGCCCGTCCGGACGGCCGGGATGTAGGCCGCGACCGGCTTGGGGGCGGCGGGAAGGGTGATTCCGAGGCGCTCGAGCGCAGCATGGGGGTTCGACATGAGATCTCCAGACCGCGCAGTCTAGCAACAGCCCGCTGCGGTCCCGAGTTGAGGACGTCGCGTCGTGGGATCCGCGTCGTGGGATCCGCCTCGTGAGATTCGCGTCGTGAGATTCGCCTCGTGAGATTCGCCTCGCGAATTCCATGTCTGTCTCGAGTCGCGCACTGTTCATCCCACGCACGCGCCGGTCGAGCGACGCGCTGCTCGCTGGAGTGCTGCATCCGCGCCCCCGCGCGAGCGACATGAAACTCCGTCGTTCCCTTCGGGAGACGTCCGCCTCCGATCCTCTCCCAGTTCCCGCAACGACCGTAATCGGACTCACGGAAGCGGGGCAATCGCACCCGTTGCCCGATCGAAGGTTGACTCGGACCGATCCCGGCCGACATTGGATCGGTCGGCACCGATCCACGGTTCCGCCGGAATGGACGAGCGGGACCAGGCTGCCGGTCGGATCGGCGCCCACGGGGTCGAAGCAAGAGATCCTCACAACAGCTTGCCGTAGAGGTACACGATGAACCGACTTCTCATGATCCTGACAGCCGCAACGATCCTGTCCGGAGTCGCCTCGATCGGCGCCACGGACCGAAACAAGCCGCGCCAGCACGTCTCCGGAGCGACCGTCGATCGCGAGAAGGGACCGCGCGTCGGCCCGCGGTTCCTCGGCAACGACTGTCCGGAACTGCCGGCGGCGGCGTGGTTCACCACCGTGCGCGGACTGCCCGATTGCGCGAATCGCATGGTGTTCCAAGGCGATCTGCACGATGACGTCGATGGCGACGGCATCCGAGAGTCGCTCGGCGTGGGCGAGGACCTCGGCTCGGGTGGACCCGATGCGATCAACGCCTTCGAGACGAGCGGTTCGGGCGACAACGTGACCGTCCGCCGACGGGTCGTGCTCGGGAGAGCGGGCCTGGACGCCTATCTGCAGGGCGCCGCGGGCCTTCCGATGATCGGCATCGAGGACGCGGGGCTTCGCGATCTCGACGATGACGGCGATCTCGACCTGGTGCTGGTCATCTACGCCGAGGACTGGATCCTCCGGACCGTCTGGGTGGAGAACACCGGCAACGAGGCGGCGAATCGCCTCGCGGGCGACATCAACCGGGACGGCATCGTGAACGCCGCGGACCTCGCGCTTCTCCTCGCCGACTGGACGAACTCGTGAACCTCGACCTCGGTCGACGTCGCATTCGTCGGGTCTGGTCGCGCCCCGCGATCCCGAACACGCGCCGTACCGTCCGATGAGGTTGCCGAGCGGGACCGTCTTGATCGCGCGCGTGCCGACATCGCGCTGCTCCGCAATCGATGCGACCCGCAAGTCCCGAACGTCTCGCGTCCCGTTTTTGGCCACAGCCGGAACTTGACATCCCGATCCGGCGTATTACCCTGCACACGCATTCCTGACGGTTGCGGCTATTCCGAGGTCGAGCCACCTCATTCTGCGGCTCCACTTCACACCGTCCTGATTTCGCTTCTTGTCGGCCCCCCGACGCTCTCGCCGCAACCGCCGACATCTCGAACTTGCGCCCGGACACGCGACGCATGCCTTCTGCCTGAGTATGCCGAATGGCATTCCCAACGGCATGCGCGCCCGGCGGCCTGAAGCGAGACCGCGTTCTTTCGCGGAACCTCGGTTCGGTCCGCGAGCGAAATCGGACGTTGCGGTGCTCATTTTCCAACCGGAAGCGGTTGTTGATGAGGCCCGCACCACCGTTCCTGCACGCAACCCCTGCATGGCCCCCCGCGAGGCGTTCGACGCCTTTCAGAGGCCGGGGAGTAGCGACTCAGCAGGCCCGGACCTCCGCAGCCTCGACCGCTTCGCCGCTCGGCGTGCCGCCCGGACCTTCCGCGTCGCCAGTCGACCTCCCGGGAAGCATGCGGAGACCGACTCCGCGCCGGAGAAGTCCGACTCGCGGGAACGGTCGGTTCGACCGGTCCGGCTTCGCGAGCCCCCCGCGAGCCGACCGATCCGAACTCGGGAAGTCCCGCGCGTCTGAGGGCTTCCCGCCCGCAACCTGCCGTTATCGGCGCGTTCATTTCCGCGCCGCGTTCCATCCCCCAAACCGTGAACCCCGTTGGTTCACACCTTTCAGGAGACATCAGACATGCGGAATCACTCGCATCGCAGGGACGGCTTCACGCTCGTCGAGCTGCTCGTCGTCGTGGCGATCATCGCCCTCCTCATCGGCCTGCTCCTGCCGGCCCTGAGCAAGGCGCAGCGCTCGGCGAAGACCCTTCAGGACGCTGCCAACATCACGCAGCTCCACAAGGGCTTCCTCACCTGGGCCAACCAGGACGACAAGGGACGCCTCCCGATCCCGGGCCTCATCCGCCGCCAGGCCGTCGGTGGCGTCTTCTACCCGGGCCAGGGTGAGGAGAACCCCACCCAGAACAAGACCGAGGCGCTCTACAGCTCGATGATCGCCAAGGGCTTCATCACGCCGGAAGTCTGCGTCTCGCCCGTCGAGACGAACACGGTCGTCAAGACGAAGTCGGACTACAACTACAACTCGTACAACCCGGGTGCGGCGGGTGACGCTGCGGGTCCGTTCCACTGGGACGCCTCGTTCAAGGCCAACATCCACACCAGCCCGGACGGTGGCACGACGAACGTCTCCCACACCTCGTACGCGCACCTCGCCCTCATCGGCGACCGCAAGAAGTACTACTGGTCGAACAAGGCCGACGGAACGCGCCCGATCATGGGCAACCGCGGCACCTTCAAGGGCAAGGTCCAGGGTGACAACTACTCGAAGAGCTACACGCTCGCGTTCCACGCCCCGGACGACACCTGGGAAGGCAACATCTGCTACGGCGACAACCACGTGAGTCTCGAGAAGAGCCTCATCCCCGACGCGGTGCAGTACGAGTGCGGCTCGTCGAACCTCGCCAAGGACAACCTCTTCACCGTCGACACCTACTTCCAGTCGTCGCAGTGCGGCGGTCCGATCCTCGGCGGCGACGCGTGGCTCTGCATGCACCACGGCGCCACGGCGACCATCCTCGCCGAATCGAAGGAACTGCTCACCAACGGCGCCACGCCGCAGCCCTGAGCGTTCACCGAACCCCCCACCCCGCAGATCATCACCGAACCTCATTTCGGAGCCTAGATCCATGAAGAACATCAACGCACATCGCGGCAGCCGCGGCTTCACGCTCATCGAGCTGCTCGTCGTCATGGGCATCATCGCCCTCCTCCTCGCGATCCTCCTCCCCGCCCTCGGCCGCGCCCGCGCGACCACCAAGCGCGTGAAGGACTCGACCCAGCTGCAGCAGATCCACAAGGGCTTCATCACCCTCTCGATCGACTACAACGGCGTCTACCCGACCCCGGGCCTCATCAACCGCGTCGGCACCAACCCCGGCGTCGGCGCCGAGGATCTCGCGAAGAACAACCACGCGAACATGTACTCCGTCTGCATCATGAACGGCGCGTTCGACGCGCAGTCGCTCGTGTCGCCGGCCGAGGTCAGCACGAACGTGCTCGCGTACAGCAACTACAACTTCGACGCGTACAACGTCACGGCCGCGGTCGACCAGTACTGGGATACGAACATGAAGTCGGATCTCGCCACGCTGTCGAACACGAGCTACGGCACGCTTCACCTCGCGGGCGCCCGCAAGGTGAAGGAGTGGAAGGACACCAAGAACTCGAAGTTCGCCGTCCTCGCCAACCGCGGCGTCAAGAACGGCAGCCTCGCGGCGGCCGACTACAACGCGTCGCGCACGCTCCAGATCCACGGCGCCGCGAAGCAGTGGGAAGGCAACGTGGCGTTCAACGACAACCACGTCATCTTCGACAACAAGTTCTCGCCGGACGGCATCGGCACCTTCACCGCCACCGGTTCGACCGTTCCGGTCGTCGACAACATCTTCGCGGATGACGTCGCGGCCAACGGCGCGGACAGCTGGCTCACGATGATCTCGACGGTCAGCGCCCAGGGCGCCCCGACGATCACGTGGGACTGACGCGCCGGACCGGTCGGACTCCCGCCGTCCCCCCGGCCCGACCTGCGTCGAGGAACCGAACCAGGGCTTCACCCACGGCCCCCTCGCGAACCGAGGACCGAGAGACGACGGGACATTCGGACATCCCAGCGCGGCCGACCAGCGATCCTGGTCGGCCGCGCTGCTTTTTCGCATCGCGTACCATCCGGCCCCATGCGGGGCGCTCTTCGGATGAGATCGAACGACGGAATCGCGGGCGGTGGGTTCACCCGGCTGCTGGTCGCGTCGCGGCTCGTCCTTCTCGCCTGTCTCGCCTGCCTCGCGCTGCCCTTCGGCGCCGCTGCGTCTCCAGACAACCCTCAGGCCGACGTCACCATCAGGCCGGTGCCGGCGGGACGTCAGGCGCAGCGCGTGGCGATCCTCCCGATCACGGGGCCGATCGACGACGTCACGCTGTGGTCGCTCGAACGTCGGCTGAAGTCCGTGCGCGAGCAGGGATTCGACGCGGCGGTGCTTGAACTCGACACGCCCGGCGGCGAGGTCGGCGCGACCATCGACATCTGCCTGCGCGTCAAGACCGAAGCCCCCGCCAACACGGTCGCGTGGATCCATCCGAAGGCCTACAGCGCCGGCACGTTCATCGCCCTCTCATGCCGCGAGATCGTCGTCGCACCGGGGTCGGTCTTCGGCGATGCGGCTCCGATCGTCGCGCTCCCCGGACTCGGCCTGCAGCCGCTCCCGGCGGCCGAGCGGGCCAAGATGGAGTCGCCCCTCCTCGACGAACTCGACGCCGCGGCCGAGCGGCGCGGCGACGACCCGCGGCTTCTCCACGCGTTCGTCGCGACGGAGCGCGAGCTCTGGCTCGTCGAGCGCGCCTCGGACGGCGCGCGCCGCTTCGCCGACCGCGCCGATCTCGAGAGACTCGCGCTCGATCCGGCGTCCGCACCCACCAAGCCCGATCCGGGAAGCGCGCAGCGCCCGTCCGCGCCCTCCGACGCGGACTTCGCGACGGGATCGGCCGGAGGCTGGCGCATCGTCGAAACGGTCGACTCCGCGTCGCGCCTCCTCGTCGCGCAGTCCGACGAGGCGCTGCGCTGGGGCCTCGCCGCCGGCACCGCGCGCGACGACCGCGAGATCGAGGCGTTCTTCGCCGCGCGGGAGAGCACCCGCTTCCCCGAGAGCTGGACCGAATCGCTCGTGCGCTTCCTCGTCTCGTGGCCGATCCGAGTCCTGCTGATCGCGATCTTCGTGGTGGCCCTCGTGATCGAGGCGCTCCATCCGGGCGTCGGCATTCCGGGCGCGATCGCCGGCGGCGCGCTCCTCCTCCTGATCGGGGCTCCGGGCATCCTCGGCCTCGCCGAGTGGTGGGAGATCCTCACCGTGCTCCTCGGCATCGTCCTCATCGGAGTCGAGATCTTCGTCACGCCGGGCATCGGATTCATCGGGCTGTTCGGCGCGATCTGCGTCCTGTTCGGCCTGATCGCGAGCTTCACCGGCTCCGATCCCACGAGTGCGGGCGAACGCTCGGCGCTGCTGACGGCATCGACGACCACCGTCGCCGGCCTCACGATCGGCGGACTGCTCACGTGGTTCGCCTCGCGCTGGTTCCGCGAGACGAGCGTCTTCCGCCGCGCGGTGCTCGCCGCCGAGATCGGCGGAGCGCACGACGTGCCGATCCGCGGCGAACCGAAGCTGCCGCGCGCGGGCACCGCGGGCATCGCCGACTCGGACCTTCGGCCTTCCGGACGCGTGCGGATCGGCGATGAACTCTTCGACGCGCAGTCGACCGGCGACTACATCGCGCGCGGCGCCCCGGTCACGGTCGTCGGCGCCATGGGAAGCTCGCTCGTCGTCGAATCGGCGGCCGCCGCGACGCCCGGGCGGGACACGCCTCGCGAACGGAAGGAAGCGGAATCATGAATGGCGAGGAATCCTCGGGTGCGCTGATCGCCGCGATCCTCCTCGGAGTCGCCGCGTTCGGCATCTTCTTCATCGAGTTCGTCCTGCCGTCCGGCGGACTGCTGGCGATCATGTGCGTGATCTGCGCGATCGCGTCGGTCGTCCTCGGATTCATGCACGATCCGACGCTCGGCATGTTCCTGCTCGCGCTGTACGGACTCGCGGCGCCGTTCATGCTGATGTTCGGCCTCCGCTTCGCGACGCGTACGCCCGTCGGCCGTCGCATGG
>JBIIYI010000280.1:0-4524 GCA_044346895.1 Phycisphaerales bacterium | reverse complement strand
CCGAGCGTCTCAAAACGCGGCCTCAACGTGCGGGCTTCAACGTGCGGGCTTCAACGTGCGGGCTTCAACGTGCGGGCTTCAACGTGCGGGCTTCGGCACGAAGCCGAGTTCCGACGCCGTGAGCGGCAGATCGATCGAACCGTGCACGCGCAGCACGCCGTCGCCATTCTCAAGGAGCGTCTGACCGCCGTCGCGCCGGGCGATCCGCACGGTGTCGAGCGGTTCGCCCGCGAAGCCGCGTAGCGTCACCTCCGCCACGCGCAACGCCTCCGGGAATGCCGCGAGTTCGACCGAACCCGCGCGCGTCTCGCCGAGTGTGGCGAGCAGCCGATCGACGGCCTCGGCCGACACGGGGCCTGACACGGGGCTCGACACCGGCGGCGCGCCCGAGCCGTCGCTGCTGCGCGTCGCGGTCCAACCGTCGACCTCGCGTACGAGTTCGATCCGCGCGCGCGGCGATGCCGGATCGGAGCCCGTCGGACCAAGCGCGATCTCGATGCGCGCGACGTCGCGCGGACGGACCCCCGTCGCCACCGCGTCGATCAGGCGCTCGACGCGCGGGATGCAGGCGGCCAGTTCGGCTGCGGGAATGCGGACCACCGACGAGGTTCCCTCGACCAGCCCGAAGCGATCCTGCGCGCCGATCGAGACGGCGTCGCCGATGCGCAGCGCGCGCCGAAGGTTGGCGCCGCCGGCGCCTCCGTCGACGCCCGTCGCCGCGGATTCGATCTCGATGCGCGCGGCCGGCGGCTCGAGTCCGTACACCGACGGTTCGCGCGGTTCGTCGACGATGAAGCCCGCCGACTTCGCGCGGCGCAGCGCATCGACGAGTTCCTCGGCCTGCTGCCGATCCGCCCGCGTCGCGACCGGCGACTCGAGGCGGAAGCCCGCCTTCGAGCGCGCGAGGACCACCTTCCGTCCTCCCGATTCGAAGGTGATCCGACCGATGCCGCCGTCCGATCCCGAGGCGAGCCTCTCGAGGTCGGGGAAGAGTTCGCGTCGACGGAAGTCGCGCAGGTCGCGCTCGAGCGCGAACTCGTGCAGCGCGCTGTCGACCACGTCGTAGCCGTCGCGCCCGTCGGCGCCGCGGTCGCCCGAGGCGAGGCGCGCGAATGCCCGGCCCGCGAGACTGCGGCGACCGAGCTCGACGACGACTTCCCGGCCCGGCCGCCCGTCGGAGGCGCGCTCGCGCAACCGCAGCGTCGCGACCGGTGGCGCAAGTCCGGCATCGGCGAGCGCCCTCGCCGCGCCTTCCTCGTTCGCGCCCTTCTCGTTCGCGCCCTTCTCGCTCGAAACCCCCTCGACGCGGCGCACGGACTCCGCCTTGAGGAGACGTCCGAGCAGCTGCCGCACCGCCCAGCCGTCCGCCGCGTGGACGACCGGCTCCACCTGCATCCAAAGCGCATCGTCGGCGTCGCCCGTCCGTTCGAAGACGGTGCGCCGGCCCTCGCGCACGAGTTCGATGCGGTCGACGCGCTCGGGGTCGAGCATGCCTTCCGCGAGGAACGGACGCCGCGAAGGTCCGGCCTCCGCCTCCGGAGAACGCAACGATCGGAAGGCGAGCGCGAGGAGCGCGGCGATCGCGAGCGCGATGATGGATCGCGTCCACCTCATGCGCGGCGCCTCCGCCGACCGACGTGGATCGCGCCGAGCGCGATCGGCCCACCCACGAGGACGAGCGTCGCTGCGACCATCCACCCGCGACGCGCGACGTCGCCGAGTCCCTCGATGCGCGGCACCTCGCGGCCGGAGAGACCCTCGCCAAGCAGATCCTCGCGGCCCGACATCCACGAGACGAGCGCGAGGAGGAGCTCGCGATTGCCCGCGTTGCCGAGGGCCGTGCGACCGCCGCCGAGATCGTCCGAGAGATCGGCGAGACTCGTGAGGAGCCAGCCCCCGCTGCCGACGATCGCCACCCGCTGCGTCGCGCCGCCGTTCGCGCGTTCGGCGATCACCGCGACGGGAACCGGCGCCTCGAGGCGCTTGGAGGCGGGCACCTCGCGCACGCCGTCGCCGTCGCCGCGCCAATCGTCGGAAAGCCAGCGCGTCGCATCCGGCTCGATCTCCGCGACGATGCTCCGCGTGACGCCCGACGGAACCTGCGGCGAAAGTTCGATCGGAAGCGGCTGGTTCAGGAGGATCGGCCGCCCGGCGAGCCGCGGCGCGATGATCGAGTCGGGGACGCGTCGCAGCAGCTGCCACGCGCGGGCCTCCGGCGTGCCGTCCTCCCGCGCGACGAGTTCGAGCACGACCTTGCCGCCGTCGGGCGCGATCCCGAAGGGCGCGAGCAGCGTCTCCCACGGATCGGGCTGGCCGAGGACGGCGAGCATGCTGCGGCCCGCGGTCACGAGCACCGGCGCCCCTTCCGCGACGAGTTCCGCGGCCGTCGTCGCGAGCAGTCGCTCCTCGCGCGAGAGTTCGAGCTGCGCGCGCCGCAGCGCCGGCAGCACGACGAACACCTGCGTGCGTCCCTCGCGCTTCGGCGGCCGCGCGCCACGCGCGGGCATCCACTCGGCGACGCCGTACCCCGCGCTGCGCAGCGCGTCGGCGACGGCGGTGAGATCGCTGTAGTCCTGCGTGCGACGGAGGAGCGAGTCGCGCTCGCCGTGGACGAAGACGATCTCGGGCATCGTGCCGGACGCGATGCTGCGGATCGCGCCCGAGAGGACCTCCTCGCCCCGGAACGAGAAGCTGTAGCGGCCGGCATCGCCCTCGAGCGGACCGGAGCGTGGGAAGATCCGCCACGCGGGCACCGTCGCCAGGCGCCCGGCGCCGATCACGACCGCAGCCTCGCCCTTCGTGAGCTCACGTCCGAGGAGGTCGAACTCGAGCGCGGGAAGCGCCTCGAGCTCCTGCCGCGCGGCGAGCATCTTCGTGGCCATCTCCTCGAACGCCGCCACGCGCGACTGCGCGACGTTGCGCACGCTTGCCGGAATCGCCGACTGCGAGCGCCATCCGGCGAACATCGACGCGGCGGACGCGAGCTGGTCGCTCCACAGGCGGAAGCCCTGCGCGAGGGCGCTGCGCGCACCCTCGATGTCGGGAAGCGGCCGCGCGGCGCTCGTCCGGGCGAGTTCCGACACCTGCGCGCGGAACTGTCCGCCATCCTCCGCGACCTGCGCGAACGAGCCGGCGAGCTGCTCGAGCGTGCGGCGCGCCGAGCTCTCGGCGGGAAGCTGCGACGCCGCCGCGCGGAGCCCCGCCGGCTGCGTGGCGGCCTCGGCGCGGAACGCGTCGAACACCTCGAGACCGCGACGGATCGCCTCCTCGCTGCGCGCGAGATCGGACGCGCGCATCGCGACGATTCCCGCGAGTTCGGCCTCGAAGACGCCGCTCGAAGCGGGATCGGCCGGATCGATGCGCCGCGCGTCGATCGTGGGATTCGCATCTCGGAACCGCTCGAGCACCTCGTCGACCTGCCGGAGCACCGCGGGGTCCGCCTTCGCCTGATCGACGAAGAGGAGCACCTTCCACGGCCCCTCGAGGCCGGCGAGCAGCCGCTCGGTCGAGGGCGCGAGGCTGTAGGCGCGGGTCTTCGTGGCGTCGAACTCCGTGCGCAGCGCGGGCTGCGCGAACAGCGCCCCCGCGGCCACGAGCGCGATCCACGCGCACGCGACGAACACCGGGCCCTCGAGTTCCGAGAGTGCGCGCGCCAGACGCGACTCGCCGCTCCTCGCACGCAGCCGCTCGAGCAGGACGACCGCCGCCACGAGCCCCGCCGCCGAGAGCGCGAGGAAGTACGCGACCGCGCCCGTATCGAAGAGCCCGAGCGCGAAGCCCTCGAGGCGCCGCAGCGGGTCGCACGCGGCGACCGTGGGCGCCCACTCGAGCGGCACGGCGCCGACGGCGAGACGCGATCCGACGACGAGCGCGAACCAGAGGAAGAACGCCCCGAGGAACGCGACCGTCTGGCTCGCGGTCGCGGCGCTCACCGCGATGCCGACGGCGCTGGCGGCGCAGCCGGCGAGGAAGAGCCCGAAGAGACCGCACGCCGCCTCGCCGAGGTCGGGTGCCGCGTACGCCTCGAGCGGGATCAGGAGGAGCGCGAGCGGCACAAGGCTCGCCGCCACGAGCACCGCGCAGCCGATCGCCTTCCCGAGCACCATCTCGAGCGGCGTGAGCGGGCTTGCGAAGAGATTCTCCCAGGTCTTCAGCCGGAACTCGTCGCTGAAGGCGCGCATCGAGATCGCGGGCGCCGTCGCGAGCAGCGCCCAGCCCGCCGCGAGAAGCGCCGTCCGCAGCGTCGCGGGCCGCGCATCCTCGAAGACGCCCGCGAAGAACGCCGCGCATGCGACGGCACCCGAGATCGCAAGCACGATCCAGCCGGTGGGGCCGGCGAAGGAACTCGCGACCTCGCGGCGCGCGATCGCGCCGATGCGGCGGGCGGCCGCGCTCATCGCGGGCCCCCTTCCGCCGCCCGCTCCGGCTCCGCGCTCACGAGTCGGACGAAGACCTCCTCGAGGCGCGCGTCGGTCGATTCGAACGCGCGCACCGCGACGCCCGCGCCGCGCAGGAGGTGCGCAA
>JBIIYI010000279.1:0-4526 GCA_044346895.1 Phycisphaerales bacterium | reverse complement strand
GGAACGGTACGCTCGGCATTCCAAACCTCGTGAACTTCTTCGGCACGGCGATGGCGCAGGGCCGCATCCCACCGATGCTCGTGGTCTTCCCGAACGGCATGGCCTACGGCATGTGGTGCGACTCGAAGGATGGCGAGGTGCCGATGGAAACGGTGGTCATCGACGACCTCATCCCGCACGTCGACGCCACGTTCCGCACGATCGCGCGCCGCAGCGGACGCATCCTCGATGGATTCAGCATGGGAGGCCAGGGCGCGGGGCGGCTGGGATTGCGGCGTCCCGACCTCTTCGCGGGCGTCTCGATGCTCGGCGCGGGGCCGATCCAGCTCGACTTTCTCGATGAACCCGACGACACGACGACGCCGCCGAAGCTGCGCGCGCAGATCTACGAGAACGTCTGGGGCAGCGATCCCGCGTACTACCTCGAGCAGCATCCGTGGACGATCGTCGCGGACCGCGCGGAGGCGCTGATCGCCGCGCAGACGAAGATCCGGCAGGGGATCGGCGCGCTCGACGCGCTCCTCCCGATGAACGAGGACTTCGAGACCCACCTCGCGAAGCTCGGGATCCCGCATGCGTTCACGGTGGTTCCCGGCGTCGATCACAATCCGTCGGGCGTCCTGTCGGGTCTGGGTCAAGCGAACTGGGACTTCTACAACGCGGCGCTCGCCACGCCGTGCGCGCTCGCCGAGGACATCGACTGCAGCGGCATCGTCGACGCGGCCGACCTCGCGCGCGTCCTCTCCGAGTGGGGCGCGGGCAGCGGCCCCGCGGATCTCGATGGCAGCGGGGCGGTCGACGCGGCCGATCTCGCACGCGTGCTCGGCGCCTGGGGCGAGGTCGGGTAGCGGGCGTCGCGGCGCGTCCGGCCGCGCTCAGGCGGGTGCGCCCAGAATGTCGTCGTCGAACCACACGCTCCGAAAGCCGTTGCGTTGGAGCGATTCGGTAATCTCGGGCCCGACATGCGCATCGGGTCGACCCGCCCAGACGGCGAGACCCGAAGTCGACCAGCCAACTGCACAGGAGCGCCAGTGCACATGTCGTGCCTCGCGCCCGAGTCGTCGGATGATTGAGACCAGGTTTCGCGATCCAACCCGTCCTTCCGGCGCGAAGTCACGAAGTCTCGCGAGATGGTCGCGAAGACGCTCCGTCGTCGCTCGATCGGGAAGTTCGAACGATGTCGCGCACGTCGGATCGCTCGGCTCGCAGAGTTGAAGCGCGCCGAACACGAGTTTCGGCGGAGCATTCGGCGGTATCGAGATGTGTTGGGGTTCGGAAACCTCTTGAAACGTCACTGCAAAGCCGAAAGAGCGGCGCTGCGTGGAGGCGATCGCGTCGGCGAGATTGCGGAAGCGTGCCCAATCCCACGCAGCTCTTTCAGACCCAGAGAAAGGCGGGGAAGATCCTTCAGCGGCAAGCCCGATTCGCGAGAGAGCAACGGAATAGTCAGAGCTCCCAACCCGAAACTCTTCCGCGATGCGCGTCGCGACGCGCAGGCGATGGGCATGCAGCAGCGCCGCCGCCTGCGCCCGCTCGTCATCGGCGAGCGCGAAAGGATCGACGGCATGCGAGCATCCTGCGCTCCGAGCGATGTCAAGTTGCTGCGGCGTCATCCATTCCTTCGACGGTCGATCAGGACGGGAGAGATGCGCGGTTTCCGGAACAACGAATGTCCGGTGCGCCATGTCGAGCCACTGTTCCCAACGTTCCACGAGTTTCCGCGCGACATCGCGCGCGTCGGCTTCCCTCATTTCAGGCGGAGTGCCCGACCCTGCGGTTTGACTCCTCGCACTGGTGCCGGACGTGCGCCGCGTGGAACTGCGATACTCTTCCAGTGCGCGAACCGCCTGCACCGCGCATTTAAGCGCAGGGAGCGTGTCGAGCGCGTGCTTGAGGTTACCTTCGTCCCGCGTGGTCACCGAGTAGCTTCGACGGCCGAAGGGACCGAACGGAGAACGACCGTTGGAGATCTCGAACCGCTGAAATCGCGACAGAACCGTGGCGGCCTCGATCACCTCGACGAGCGTCGTGACGCGCGTCGAGCCGTCGGCATTTCGCGCGGGAGAGCCGGCGGGCTGAGAGCCGTTGGGAATGGTTCGCCAGTAGTCGCGGCCCTGTGGACGGTGCATCGGACGGGGTTCCTCTGCGAGGGATGTTCCAAGCGGCCGACAACGACGTATCCAGCCTTGGCGGCATTCCGGCGTGCGAAGGATCGTCGCCACGTGCATCCGCCCCGAAGGCTGAAGCGCTCAGCGAACGAGCGCGTCTCCGTAGACTATCGGCCTCATGCCCGCCAAAGAGACTCCCGCCGCCCGCATCGAACGACTCATCGCCGCCGGCGACAATCGCGGCGCGCTCGCGGCGGCGGATGAGCTGCTCAGGCAGTCGCCACAGAGCTTCCTCGGTCGGTTCGGCCGCGCGCGCGCGCTCATCCGGCTCGGATTCGAGGCGGAGGGCGGCCGCGAACTCGCGATCGCGGAGAAGCTCTCGCCGAACGACGAGCATCTCCTCCTCGTGCGCGGGCGCTACGAGTTCCGCAATGGACGCGCGGATGCGGCGATCGCCGTGCTCGAGCGGCTCGTGCGCGGACGCGGCGCGCACGCGCTCGAGGGAGCGTTCTCGCTGCTCGAGGCCTACTACTACGCCGGGAGGCGCGACGCGCTCGCGGCGATGGTGCGCGCGGGTGGAGCGTGGACGAAGGATCCGCGTGCGGCGCTGCACGTCGCGCGCGCCAGTGCGATCGAGGATCCGTCGAAGGGGATCGAGTCGTTCCTCGCGATCTGGCGAAGCGGCGCGCCCGTCGTGACGCGCCGATACGCGGGATTCGAGGCGGCGGAACTCCTCGACCGCGCGGGGCGGTACCGCGAAGCCTTCGACCTGATCGGCGAGGTTCACCGGACGACGGCGCCGCCGGGCGACCTCGCCGCGTCGATGGCGCCGCTCGCGGCGCAGCTCGCGATCCTCGAGAAGGGCACCGGACACTTCAAGCCGCGCTGCACGCCCGCCGAGGGCGAGCTCCGCACGGCGTTCGTCGTCGCGCTGCCGCGCTCGGGGACGACGCTCCTCGAGCACATGCTCGACCGGCATCCCTCGATCGCCGGGATCGGCGAATACACCGGCCTCGAGGCGATCCGCCGCACGCTCGCCGCGGCCGACTCGTGGCCGCAGCGGCCGGGCGCCGTTCCCGACGCGACGTTCGCCGCCATGCGACGCGAGTACCTCGAGGGTGCGCGTGCGCTCGCGCCGGTGGAAGCCGCGTCGGCCTCCGCGTCGGCCCCCGCGCCGGCCCCTGCGTCGGCCTCCGCGTGGACTTTCGACAAGAGCCTCATCGCATGGAGTTCACTTCCCGAGATCGCGACGATCTTCCCGGGCAGCGTGTGCCTCGCGATCGACCGCGATCCGCGCGACAACGCGACGAGCATCCTCTTCTCGCATCTCAACGCAGCGCTGAATCCGTGGGCGGGCGATCTGACGGCGATCCGCGCGATGATCGGCTGGCAGCGGCGCATCGTGCCGCGCGCGCTCGAGGTGCTCGGCCTCGCGCATGAGTCGATCGCGTACGAGGATCTCGTCGAGGATCCCGCGCGCTTCGCCGCGCGGTGCCTCGCGCGGATGGACCTGCGGATGGACGAGCGCGTGCTTTCGCCGGAAGCGGGGACGCGCGTGGCGGCCACGCTTTCCCACGCGCAGGTGCGGCGGCCGATCAACCGCGCGGCGATCGGCCGCTGGAGGAACTACGCATGGGCGTTCGACGGCGCGTGGGAAGAACTCGTCGCGATGCACGAGGCGCGGCGCGCGCGCGCTGCAGCCGCAGGCGGGTAGGTGACAAGGCGGACGACCCTCCGATCGGCCGCTGAAGTGCGTCGCACGCCGAGCGCATCCCGCGAGGGTTCCTCGTGCGATCTCGCCCGGCGCACGTTCCTCGCGATCGCGTCGCAGATGGTCGAGCCGAGCTTGGTGTCGATGTCGCGTGCGGCGATCGCGGACACGACCTTTCCCTCCATGCCCGACCGGTCGGGCTCGACGAGGAGGACTGCTTCGGTCGGCGCGCTGAAGCGAAGGCGCCTACTTCGAGACCGGCAGGTTCATCACATTGAGTTCATGGCGTCGAGTTCATGACGTCGAGTTCATGGCGTCGAGTTCATGGCGTCGAGTTCATGGCGTTCAGGAACAGCCCGCGGCTCGCATCGACTCCCGCGCGATGACGGATGTAGTCGAGCGCGAAACCACGCGCGTCCGCGCGGCGCGCGCCGCTCGGCGTCGGTCATGGAGCCCCAGCGCTCGATCGCGTCACGTCATGGCTCCCGACGCTCGATCGGCAGTACTTCGAGCGCGTCGCTCTCGCCACCCTTCCACGGGGTCCGGTCGCTCACGAGCACGGGAGTGCCGACGGAGAGCGATTCGAGCACCACATGGCCGAAGTTCTCGCCGCGGGATGGAAACGCGAAGAGGTCGTACTGCGCGAAGGTGCCGGGCACATCGTCGGGCATGACGGCGCCGTGATAGGACGCCCGCACGTTCCCGGG
>JBIIYI010000278.1:0-4542 GCA_044346895.1 Phycisphaerales bacterium | reverse complement strand
AACGCCAGGCGACCAAGGACGCCGGCGAGATCGCCGGCCTCAAGGTCGAGCGCATCATCAACGAGCCGACCGCCGCGGCGCTCGCCTACGGCCTCGAGAAGAAGAAGAACGCCCGCATCGCGGTGTTCGACCTCGGCGGCGGCACGTTCGACGTGTCGATCCTCGACGTCGGCGACGGCGTCTTCGAGGTGCTCTCGACGAACGGCGACGGCCACCTCGGCGGCGACGACTTCGACGACCGCCTCATCACGTTCCTCGCCGACGAGTTCCGCAAGCGCGAGGGCATCGACATCACGAAGGACGCGATGGCGCTGCAGCGCCTGAAGGAAGCCGCCGAGAAGGCGAAGATCGAGCTCTCCACGCAGATGGAGACCACGGTCAACCTCCCCTTCATCACGGCCGACCAGAACGGCCCGAAGCACCTGCAGGTCACCGTCACCCGCGCCAAGTTCGAGGACTTGTGCGCCGACCTCTTCACGCGCCTCCGCGGCCCGTGCGAGCAGGCGCTCAAGGACGCGAAGCTGAGCGCGAGCGAGGTGCAGGAGGTCGTGATGGTCGGCGGCTCGATCCGCATCCCCAAGGTCCAGCAGATCGCGAAGGAGATCTTCAGGACCGACTCGCTCGACCGCTCGATCAACCCGGACGAGGTCGTCGCGATCGGCGCGGCGATCCAGGGAGGCGTGCTGGTCGGCGACGTGAAGGACGTGCTCCTCCTCGACGTCACGCCGCTCTCGCTCGGCGTCGAGACGCTCGGCAGCGTGATGACGACGCTCATCCCGCGCAACACGACGATCCCCACCTCGAAGAAGGAGACCTTCTCGACGGCCTCCGACAACCAGAACTCGGTGACGATCCACGTCCTCCAGGGCGAGCGGCCGATGGCCTCGGACAACCGCAGCCTCGGCAAGTTCGACCTGACGGGCATCCCGCCCGCGCCGCGCGGCACGCCGCAGATCGAGGTCGAGTTCGCGATCGACGCGAACGGCATCCTGAACGTGACCGCGACGGACAAGGCTTCGAACAAGAAGCAGGAGATCAAGATCACCGGCTCGTCGGGCCTGTCGAAGGACGACATCGAGAAGATGAAGCGCGAGGCCGAGGAGAACGCGTCCGCCGACAAGCAGCGCCGCGAGCTCATCGACCTGCGCAACCAGGCCGAGCAGGTCGTGTACGGCACCAAGAAGGCGATGACCGACCTCGGCGACAAGGTGCCCGCCGCGACGCGCAGCTCGATCGAGAGCGCGATCTCGAACGTCGAGGAGCGCGTGAAGGGCGACGACCCGAGCGCGATCCAGAAGGCGCTCGACGCGCTCAACACGGCGGCGCAGGAGCTCGGGAAGATCTCGTACGAGTCGGCGAAGTCGGAAGGCGCGCCCGGCGCCGCCGGCGCCACCGAGGGCGGCGCGAAGAAGGACGACGTCATCGACGCCGAGTACGAGGTCAAGGACGGCAACTGACGCGGCTTCTCAAGCCCGATCGACGGCCGCGGCCCGCGAAATCCTCGCGGGCCGCGGTCTTTCCGGCAAAGTCGCGGCGATCCCGCGAATCTGTAGACTGTTCCTTCCGATGCCGCACTCCGCGCAACAACCGAAGCCCATGCAGACCGTGAAGGGCATCCCGGTCTCGCCCGGCATCGTCATAGGCCGGGTGTTCGTGCTCGGCGAGGCGGAGACGCACGTCCCCCGCCGCGATGTCGACGAGTCCGAGGTCGACGCCGAACTGGCGCGGCTCGACGGCGCGCTGCGCGACGCCACCGCCGACCTCGTCGTGCTGCGCGACCGCACCGAGCAGCAGCTCGGACGCGAGGCGGCGAAGATCTTCGGCTTTCACCTCGGACTGCTGCAGGATCCCGCGCTCGTCGGCCCGATGCGCGAACAGATCCGGCGCGACCGGATCAACGCCGAGGTCGCGGTCGCCGACGCCTTCCGCAAGGTCACGGAGCAGTTCCGCGCGATCGGGAACGAGGTCTTCCGCCAGAAGGCCAACGACGTCCTCGACCTCGACCGCCGCGTGCTCGGGAAGCTGATGGGCGAGAACGAGTCGCGGCTCTCCGCGCTCGAGGAGCCCGTGATCATCGTCGCGCACGAGCTCACCCCGTCGCAGACCGCGGGCATGGACCGTCGGAAGATCCTCGGCATCGCGACCGATCTCGGCGGACGCACGAGCCACACGTCGATCGTCGCGCGCGCGATCGAGATCCCCTGCGTCGTGGGCTGCCAGCGCGTGATGGAGCGCGCGGACGACGGCGACATGGTCATCGTCGACGGCGACACCGGCGTCGTGATCGTGCGGCCGACCGAGCGCACGCTCGAGGAGTACCGCGTCCAGCAGGATCGGTTCTCCGCGTACCGCAAGGTCCTGCGCGAGACCGCGCCGCTCGAGGCGCTCACGAAGGACGGCACGCGCATCCAGCTCCTCGGGAACATCGAGTTCCCGCACGAGGTCGAGAGCGTCCTCGCGAACGGCGGCGACGGCGTCGGCCTCTACCGCACAGAGTTCCTCTACCTGACCAACGACCACGAGCCGAGCGAGGACGAGCAGTACCACGCGTACCGACGCACGCTCGAGCTCCTCGCCGGGCGGCCCTGCACGATCCGCACCCTCGACCTCGGCGCGGACAAGTACACGCAGCAGCGCGCGCACGAACCCGAGCGGAACCCGTTCCTCGGGCTGCGCTCGATCCGCTACTGCCTGCAGAACCGCGAGCTCTTCAAGACGCAGCTGCGCGCGATCCTCCGCGCGAGCACCGCGGGGCCGGTCAAGATCATGTTCCCGCTCGTCTCGACGCTCATGGAGCTCCGGCAGGCGAAGATGATCCTGAACGACGTCTGCGAGGAACTCGACGAGGAGGGCATCCCCTTCGACCGCGCGATCCAGACCGGCATCATGATCGAGGTGCCGAGCGCCGCGCTGATGGCCCGGGCCTTCGCGGACGAGTGCTCGTTCTTCTCGATCGGCACGAACGACCTGATCCAGTACACGCTGGCGGTCGACCGCGGCAACGAGCGGGTGGCGAACCTCTACACCGGAGCGTCGCCCGCGGTCCTGTATCTCGTCAAGCAGGTGGTCCGATCGGGCCGCCGGGCCGGCATCGACGTCTCCCTCTGCGGCGAGATCGCGGGCGAGGCGATCTACACGATGTTGCTGATCGGCCTCGGAATGCGTACACTCTCGCTCGTCCCTAGCCAGATCCCGCTGATCAAGCGCGTGATCCGGTCGGTGGACGTCCCCCATTGCGAACAGCTGGCCCGCCGGGTTGGCTCGTTCGATTCCGAGCGGCAGGTGCTCAACACCCTCCGCGACGAACTCAGGAAGATCGATCCCGACTCGTTCGGCGGCTGGATGGCCGAGTGAACGAGGTCCCCGGCCATCGCAGTGCATGGCCCCGGATGCGAGTTCGCGCTCGACGGGCCCGATCCAACAACGAAATCTGAGGCCGTGATTTGCCTTCTGGCGAACTTGGTACAGGCGGTCGTTCCGCCTGCCAATCGGGATGAACGGTCGCAGGCTCCCCGCTTCGGCGCATGTCGTCGGATTCTCGCGGAGCTGCGCCCCCGGACGGTTGGAGACATCGCGATCGAAGGCCTGGCGCGACGCGCCGCCCGAGATCGTCGAGAACTTCGCGTGCGTCGCCGCGCACCACCGGAGCCTGCGCGCTTCGGTCCCTAGGCCGAAGCATCCGCTTCGAGACTAGACGTGCGGCGACCCACGCAGCGCAGGCCTGCGGAGCGATCCGCCGGCCCGCCGGATGCAGGGCTTCGCGCCCCTCCGGCTCGGGACCGACCGTCCCGGCGCCTGCAGTTCGATCCGCGGATCATCCGCGTGCGATCGAGCCGCGAGGCTCTCTCCTCCGACCTCCGCCTGCTCCTCCGGAGCAGCATCCGCCAGATCGCGACGCGCCTCGCATGCTGGAGCGATCCAGAGAATCGGCGACGGAACATGTCAGACCAGATCGATCAGGGCGATGTGCGGGAAATGAACGGGATCCACGGGGAGGAAGCGCGTGGACCACGCGGCGATGGGCAGGGACGCGCCGGTCACGGCGACGGCTCCGGCACCTCGCGCACGCACGGCTCCGAACCGGAGTCGACCGAGGTTGCGGACGAGCGCGACGCGGAACAGCCGGAGTTCGACACGAATCCGGGAACGGGCTTCGGCTTCGCGGACGCCTCCGATATCTCGGAGGAGCAGCGTGCGGAACGCGCGGAACACGTGATGAACGGCGGGTCGCAGTTCTCCGACGCGAACGCGGCGGAAGATGCGGCGGAAGACGATGCCGCATCGACCTCCGAGTTCGCCGCGGAAGACGAGGCCGACGCCGCCGACGCCGCGGCGGCCTACGCGCGCGCCTCGATGCGCGACTTCGACCGACCGGCGGAAGAAGCCGCGGGCGACGAGGGCGACGAGGCGATGCTCGCCCACCGCGGCGAGAAGCCGAAGCAGCTCGTCGTCGTGAACGACATCCCCGGCGAGGAGACGCGCATCGCGATCCTCGAGCAGGGCAAGCTCGCGCAGTTCTTCACCGAGCGCGGAGCCACCTCA
>JBIIYI010000013.1:0-14923 GCA_044346895.1 Phycisphaerales bacterium | reverse complement strand
CCAGCCGCGCACCAGGATGTGGGTGACGTTGTCGCTGTTCTCGAAGTTGAGCGGGTTCGCGGTCGCGGGTCCGGGCAGAACGAGATCCGCGCTGCCGTAGGCACCCGTCCAGGTCGACTCGGCCACCGAGAAGTAGCCGTCGCCGCCGATGACCTGCGTCGAGAACGAGAACACGCTCTCGACGACGCCGGAGGCCTGCAGGGCCGTGCCGTCGCCGATCGTGATGAGCGTGAGGCCCGCGAGCGACTCACCGGGCGAACCCTTCACCTCGAAGTACTCGTCGTTGTCGGTGCCGCTCTGATCGATGCGCACCTCGCTCAGGATGATGCCCTGCGGGACGCAGATCTGGTTCGCCGCACCGGGCGTATCGACGCCCGCGAGCGGATCGATCGATCCGACGATCCACTGCGACGTGTTCGCGCAGCGCCAGACGGACGCAGGCTGTGCGCCCGCGTCGGGGCCGACGGTCGTCGTCGAGTAGAAGTAGTCGGTCTTCGAGCCGTTCGGCGTATCGGTGGCGAGCACCGCGACGCTCGCGACGACCGACGTCCACGGCGTCACGTCGAGCGTGCCGTCGTCGTTGGTGTCGAGCTTCTGACCGATCGTGCCGGTGAAGCCGCGCACGAGGAAGAAGGTGACGTTGTCGCCGCCCTCGAGGTTCAGCGCCACGGCGAGATTCGGCGTCGCGAGCGAGAGCGTCGGCTCGCCGACGAGGAAGAAGCCGCTCGCGGGGACGTTGCCCGAGAGGGTGATGACGTCCTCGACATAGCCGTTCTGCTGCCCGGGAAGCGCGAAGTCGTCGTCGCCGACGACGACGATCGACACGCCTGCGAGCGACTCGCCTGCGGCGCCTGCGATCTCGATGTACTCATCGAAATCGGCACCGGGCTGCTCGAGGCGGATCTCGTTGAGACGAAGTGGGGCATCCGCGAGGGCGACCGCCGCAAAAAGCGACGGAAGACAGACGACGCCCGAAATGGCCAGTCGACGCATCGGAACTTTGCTCCTGCTCTTCAGGTTGTGGCTTGAATCGACTCTTCCGCCCCTTGGAGGGACGCCGTGCGCGTCGCGCGCATGGACGGTCCTCACGGATCGGTCGACCTTCGGCCGTTTGGAACTGACTTCGCGCCTCTCTCTTGAGGCAGGGCCGAGTGTAGTTCCGACTCGTCGCAAGTCGAATCGAACCCGGCAAACGCAACCGTTTTACCGACATTTCTCGGTCCTTTGACAGACCCTTCGTCCGGGATCGCGGGGCGCGAGTGGCCTTGAACCGCTGAAAAACTTGAACCGCTGAAAAACTTGAACCGCGGAAAAACTTGAACCGCGGAAAAAGACGCCCGGGGCGGCGCTATGGCGCCGCCCCGGGGGCGTGTGGTGTTCTCGGTCGGCCGCGGGGCATTCTCGCCCCTCCGGCCGGGGTCGATCACTTCCCGATTATCTCTCGGTTACTTCTCGATCACTTCTCGTTGGCTTCCTCGACACCGGTCGCGGTCTGCGTCGTGGTCGACGGCTTGGAGCCGCCGGAACCCGACGAACTCGAGCTGCCGCTCGCCATCGCGCCGCTCGGCATCGGAACGAGGAAGACCTCGACGCGACGGTTCTCGGCGTTGCCCTTCGACGTGTTCTCGGCGATCGGACGGAACTCGCCGTATCCGCCGACCATGAAGCGATTGGCGCCGACGCCGTCGTTCACGAGCGCCTCGCGCACCGAGATCGAGCGGTGCGCCGAGAGGTGCACGTTGGTCGGGTGCTGCGCGGCGGTGGCGGCGCGACGGATGGCGACGTTGTCGGTGTGTCCGACGACGCGCACCTCGAGGTTGCGAGCCTCGCCCTGGTTGAGGATCTCGGCGAACTTCTTCAGCACGGTTTCGGCCTTTGAGGTGAGCTTCGCGCTGCCGAGGTCGAAGGTCACGTCGCTCTTGAAGCGCAGCATGCCGAGGCGCGCGTCGAACTCGAAGATGTCGGGGTAGTCGGCCGCGAGCTTCTCGAGCACATCGTTCACCGACTCGGGCAGCGGGCTCATGGAGCCGAGCTGCGCGAGGAGAGACTGGTAGCGCTTCTCGAGTTCCTCGAGCGCGCCGCGATCGCCGCCGACCATGCTCTTCGCGGCCGCGAGATCGGCCGCAGCTTCCGCGAGCTGCTTGCGGAGCATGTCCTCATTCGCGCGCGCGGTGGTGTAGTCGTTCTGCAGCTGAAGGAGCTGCTGCTCCTTGCTGCGGTACGCCGACATGAGATCGTCGTACTGGTTCTGCGGCACGCAGCCGCCGAGGGCGATGAGGGTGAGGCCGGAGATCGCGAGGGTTGCAGATGGGGCGAAACGCATGAGGCTTCCTACCTTCAGGAGTTGTCTTGACCACAAGTCTCGAACAGGTGGTCCGTACCAATCGAACGGTTCGTTCGTCACGGCATCGCGCGATGCCGAAGGCTTCTCGATGAAACGGTGCGTCGATGGATCGACGCGCGGGCGGATTGTACGGATTTTCCCGCGTCGTGCCGAGAACGCCGCGCGCGGGCGATCGGGCCGCGGCCCCTGACGCGTGGAATCCGTGCGGCGGACCGCGAAGGGACCGGCCCGCGCGACGTCGAGGGGTCAGGAGTCCCGGCCGTACTGCTCGCCGATCCGGCGGGCGAGATTCGAGCGGCTGAACGCATCCTCGAACTCGAACACGGAGGCGAAGTCTCGGATCGAGTCCGCCGGGGTCTTCGACATCATGCCGAGTTCGATCAGCCGGTAGACGATCCGTCCGAAGTCCTCCGTGCGCAGGACGTTCCAATGACGGAGCACCGTCGGCGCCAGCATGCCGTAACGCTCGATGGCGAAGTCGCGGAGTCCGAGGCAGAGCTGCTGGCCCGTGATGTGGCGGCTGTCCGCGTCGTCGAAATCCGGTGAGAGCGATCGCTGGCCTGCCGCAGCCCGGGCGTGGCCGAGCATTCGGTCGACGGTGTGCGAGAGGCCTTCCTGGACGAACTGGAACGCCTCGATCGGGTACGGCCCGGCGCCGACGATCCGATCGATCGACAGCGCGGCGCCTTGGCACGGCTCCTCGACGAGCCCCCCGGCTGGGTTGCCCGCCATCGCATCGAGAGCAAACTCGTTGATCGGATCCACAGCGCACATCCTCCGGTGGAACGCCTCGGCGGGGAAGCCGCCCGAGGTGGCGAGTCTATCCGCCCTGGGGCACTCGCAAGCGTTTCATCGGCGATTGGCGAGAAACTCCTCCACCCGGCGCGCGGGGGCACTTGCAGGAACCGGCAGCGGGAGGGCTGCCGACCTGGCCGCCATCGCCCGTCGGATGACCGAAGCTGGACGACCGTCGAAGCCGCAAGCGGGAAGTCGGATGTGAGGCGGGTGGTGTGAGGCGAGTGGTGTGAGGCGGGTGGTGTGAGGCGGGGTGATCGACGCCGCCTGCGTGGGTTTCGCCCCTCGCGGCGTCGATGCGGTACGCTCCCACACCATGGATGAATCCCGCACGGACGCGGAAGGCCCCGCCCGGAAGACCCCAGAGAGCGCGGGCGCGCCGGACGTGCGGTCGCTCCATCTCTGGCAGATCCAGTCGGTGCGCGATGTGCTGGTGATCGCGCTGGTCGCGGGCCTCGTGTACGTGGGCTACGCGCTGCGAACCGTCACGGTGCCGCTCCTCATTGCGCTCGCGCTCGCCTATCTCGTCGAACCGGTCGTCTCGCGCATGTCGCGCTGGCGCCGCATGTCGCGGCCGATCGCGGTGGGTCTCATCCTCGCCGCGCTCGGCGTGCTGGTGTCGGTGCTTCTTGCGATCGTCGTTCCGCTCGCCGTCGGTCAGACGCTCTCCTTCGCCGACAGCCTGCGCAGCGGTCGCTACGACGGTGCGGTGAGCCGCGCGATCTCGATCGTGCCCGAGGAGTACCGCGCCGACGTCCAGGAGTGGGTGGATCGGGCCATCCATCCGGCGTCGCGCGAGCAGCGGTCCGCGACGGAAGCCTCGCATGAGGTGAAGCCCGAGCCGGATCGCGCGCATGTCGCCGCGCAGGATGCGCCTGCGGCGGAGGCGGACCGTCTCGCGCGGCCGGACGACGCCGCCGTGCGCGAAGCCGCGCGCGAGGCCGTGCGCGATGCCGAACAGCGCCGGATGCCTCCGAGCGCGGTGACGCAGGTGAGCCTCGACAATCCGATCGTCTCCGTGCTCGGCGCGGGCGCCGGTCGCGCGTACGCCATCGGACTCTGGCTCCTGCAGCTCGGTCTCGTCCTCTTCCTGATCCCGTTCTACTTCTACTACTTCAGCGTGCACTGGCCGTCGATCATGGGGTTCCTCTCATCGCTCGTGCCCGACGAGAACCGCGGCCGGGTCGGAGAGATCGTGTCGGAGATGGACCGCGCGGTCGCCGGCTTCGTGCGCGGGCGCATCGTGATCTGCACGATCATGGGCGCGATGTTCGCGATCGGCTGGCAGGTGTGCGGCGTCCCCTACGGCATCGCGCTCGGCCTGCTGACGGGGTTCCTCTCGATCGTGCCGTACCTCGGCGGGGTCGGGCTTCCGTTCGCGGTCGCGCTGCTGGTCGCGGATCAGTACGGACTTCCCGCGGAGGCGCGCATGGCGTTGTGGCAGATGCTGTTCTGGCCGACGATCGTCTTCGTCGTGGTGCAGACGGTCGAGGGCTACCTGCTTACGCCGGTCATCGCCGGCAAGGCCACGAACCTCGATCCGGTGACGATCGTCGTGGCGATCCTCGCCGGCGGATCGATCGCGGGCGTCTACGGCATGCTTCTCGCGATTCCGATCGCGGCCTGCGGCAAGATCGCCGCGCGACGGCTGCTCCTGCCGCGCATCCAGGACTGGGCGCGCGGACGCGTCTCGGATCCGCTCCCGATCGACTCCGACTGACTTCCGCCGAGGCGCGCGGCCGCTTCGAGGCGGCGCGCGTGCGCCCACCGCACCGACGCTCGACGAGTACTCCTGCATGAAACTCTCCACGCTGCTCGAAGGTCTTCCCGTCCGTCGCACCGACGCGCTCGATCCGGACATCTGGAGCCTCTGCGAGGACTCGCGCCGGGTGAAGCAGGGCGCGCTCTTCCTCGCGCGCGCCGGCACGAAGGCGGACGGCCGCGCCTTCATCTCCGACGCCGTCGCGTCGGGCGCGGTGGCCGTGGTCGCGCCCTCCGGAAGCGCGAGGCCGGACGGACTGCCGTCGGGCGTCGCGTGGGTCGAGGCCGACGATGCACCGCTCGTCGCGGCGCTCGCCGCCGAGCGGTTCTTCGGGAATCCCTCGCGCGAACTCGCGCTCGTCGGCGTGACCGGCACCAACGGCAAGACGACGATCGCCTACCTCGTGCAGCAGTTGTTCGCGTCGGCGGGCCTCCGCTGCGGACTCGTCGGCACGGTCGAGATCGACGACGGCGCGAGGCGCGTTCCGTCGAACCTGACCACGCCGCCGGCGCTCGAACTCTCGGAACTCTTCGCGCGCATGGTCGACAACGGCTGCCGCGCGGCGGCGATGGAGGTCTCGAGCCACTCGCTCGACCAGAAGCGCGTGGCCGCGCTCGCGTTCCGCACGGCGATCTTCACGAACCTGACCGGCGACCACCTCGACTACCACGGCACGATGGAGCACTACGCGGCGGCGAAGGCCCGGCTGTTCGCGATGCTCGACGAGGGCGGCACCGCGATCGTCAACGTCGACGATCCGTGGCACCGCCACATGCTGCCGCCGCGCGCGCGCTGCCTGCGCACGAGCCTGCACGATCCCTCGGCCGACGTCTTCGCGACCGTCCACCGGATGGCGCTCGACGCGATGGACGTCACCTTCCGCGGGCCGTGGGGCACGCTCGAGTTCCGACTGCCGCTCGTCGGCGCGCACAACGTGATGAACGCGCTGCAGGCTGCCGCCGCGGCGTGGGCGAACGGCGTCGACGCCGAGCGGCTCGGGCGCGCGCTGACCGCGTGCCACGCGCCTCCGGGGCGACTGCAGCCGGTGTCGATGGGTGCGGACGGATTCAGCGTGCTCGTCGACTACGCGCACTCCGACGACGCGCTCGCGAACGTCCTGCGGGCGCTGCGGCCGACGGTTCCCGAGGGCGGACGGCTGCGCGTCGTCTTCGGCTGCGGCGGCGACCGCGACCGGACCAAGCGTCCGCGCATGGCGAAGGTCGCGTGCGACGGCGCCGATCAGGTGATCGTCACGAGCGACAATCCGCGCACGGAGCGGCCCGAGGACATCATCACCGAGATCCTCGCGGGCGTGCCCGGCGAGGCGCGCGCGCGCGTCGAGGTCGAGGCCGACCGCGCGAAGGCGATCGAGTTCGCGGTGTCGACGGCGCGCGAGGGCGACATCATCCTCATCGCGGGCAAGGGACACGAGGACTACCAGATCATCGGCCACGAGAAGCGGCAGTTCGACGATCGGCGCGAGGCCGAGGCGGCGCTGCGTCAGCGCAAGGTCCGGTGAGCGCGCGCGAGGCGAGGGTGATGTCGGCGAGGGTGAGGTCGGCGAAGCACGAGATGCGAGGGATCAGACCGGAGGTCGTGATGGCAGTCGAAGGTCGAAGCGTGTTCCGCGTCCACTGTCCGTCGTTCCAGTCGCTCGTCCTCGCGACGCGCGGCGAGGTCGTCCGGCGCCCTGCGCGCGACCCGGTCGCGCTCTCGACCGACACGCGCGACGATCTCGCGGGCGCGTGCTTCGTCGCGCTCAAGGGTGAGAACTTCGACGGACACGCCTTCATCGCGCAGGCGGCCGACGCGGGTGCGGCGCTCGCGATCGTCGAGTCCGCGCCCGATGCCGCGATGCTTGCGCATCTTCCGCAGGAGTTCGGGCTCCTGCGCGTTCCATCGACGCGCCGCGCGCTCGGCGCGATCGCGCACGCGTGGCGCGCGAGCCTCCGTTCGCTCCGTGTGGTGGCGATCACGGGAAGCGCCGGCAAGACCACCACGCGTCGGCTGCTCGAGGGGATCCTCTCGGCGGCCGGACGAACGCACGCGAGTCCGAAGAGCTTCAACAACGACATCGGCGTGCCGCTCACGCTCCTCTCGACGCCCGACGACGCCGACTTCCTCGTCGCCGAGATCGGGATGAACCACCCGGGCGAGATCCTGCCGCTCGCCGAGATGTCCGAGCCGGAGGGCGCGATCATCACCCTCGCCGGGCGCGCGCATCTCGAGGGGCTCGGGTCGGTCGAGGCGGTCGCGACGGAGAAGGCCTCGATCCTCGCCGGCGTCTCGCAGCACGGCTTCGGCATCGTGAACGGCGACAATCCGCCGCTTCTCGAGGCGGTCCGTCGGCTCGTCGACGCCGATCGCGCGCCACGCATCGTCACCTTCGGCGTCGGGCCCGCCTGCGCCTATCGCCTCGCGGGGCGCGAGCAGGGGCCGGCCGGACATCGGATCGACGTCGTCTTCCCGCGCGGCTCCGCCCTCCTCGACGGGGCCGACGGTACGGAGGGGCCCGTGCCGATCTCCGCGCGCACCCACTCCTTCACGATGCGCATGGCGGGCGAGCACAATGCGCGCAACGCCGTCGCCGCGATCGCCGCGGCCGCCGAGATGGGCGTTCCGCTCGACCGGATCCGCGAGGGACTGGCGCGGGTCGAGGCGTCCGACATGCGGCTCGAGCGGCTCGAGATCGCCGGCCGCACGGTCTACAACGACGCCTACAACGCGAACCCCGACGCGATGATCGCCTCGCTGCGCGCCTTCGAGGAACTGGCGGCGGGGGCCGCGCACCGCGTGGTCATCCTCGGCGAGATGCGCGAGCTCGGGCCCGACGCCCGCACGCTGCACGCGGAGGTCGGCGCCCACGCCGGTCGGGCGCTCCGGTCGGGCGATGCGCTGGTGGCGGTCGGGCCGCACGCCGAGGCGCTCGTCGCCGCCGCGCGCGCCGCGGGCTTCGCGGGCGAATCCGTGTCGGCTCCGGCCTTCAGCACGGCGTTCGCGACCGAGGCCGCGCAGCAGATCCCGAAGGGTTCGGTCGTCCTCCTGAAGGGGTCGAGGGGCGCCCGCATGGAGCGCTTCCTCGAGCCGCTCGAGGGGGCGTTCGCGTCGACGGCGAACCTGATCTGACCCCCATGGAAACGGCGCCGCTGAGTTTGAAGGATCGCCGCGCGGAACACCGATATCGATCGGCGCGCGATGGGGTCCGCCTGTCGATCCGCGCGGCGATTCCGTTCCAACCGATGGCCACCGTGCGACATGCCCCTCCCGGCATGCTGCGGCAGCGTGCGTCGGCCACCGGGGTGCCGACGCGATCCGCGGATCGGTGGGGATCCCTCGTCCGCAGCGAAGGGCCACGCGCATGTTCTACATCCTGACGACGCGTTTCGAGGAATGGCTCGACCAGCTCGGTCTCTACCGGGTCGTCCAGGTGTTCACGCAGCTCGAGTTCCGCGCCCTCGCGGCCACGGTCTTCGCGTTCCTCTTCGTGATCCTCCTGGCGCCGCGCACGATCGCATGGCTCAAGCGGCTGAAGGTGGGCGACAACCCCGAGTTCTACGTCGACAAGCTCAACACGCTGAACCAGGGCAAGAAGGACACCCCCACGATGGGCGGCGTCCTCATCTGCGGCGCCATCCTCGGCGCGATCCTGCTGTTCGCCGACGTGACCACGCGCCACGCGCAGCTCGCGGCGCTGATCCTCGTGTGGATGGGCCTCATCGGGGCGTTCGACGACTGGCTCAAGCTGACCGCCGCGCGGCGCGAGGCCGGGACGCGCGAGGGACTCTTCGCGTGGGAGAAGCTCATCTTCCAGCTCGGCGGAGGACTTCTTGCCGCCATCTTCCTGTACCAGGCCGCCGATCCCGCGCAGAACCCGGCCGCGGTGAGCCTGAACCTCCCGTTCCAGCGGACCTACCTGCCGCAGGCCCTCGGGAGCGTGGCGCCGGTCGAGATGAACTCGTCCGTGTTCGTACTCGGCGGCATCGTGTTCGCCGTGATCGGCATGATCGCGATCGCGGGCACCTCGAACGCGGTCAACATCACCGACGGCATGGACGGGCTCGCCTCGGGCACGATGGCGATCGCCTGCATCGTGCTGATGGTGCTCTCGTTCATCGCGGGCCGGCAGGACCTCGCGCAGTACCTCCTCGTCCCGCACGTCCCCGGTGGGCGCGAGCTGACCGTGGTGACCGGGGCGATGGCCGGCGCCTGCCTCGGGTTCCTCTGGTTCAACTGCAATCCCGCGCGCGTCTTCATGGGCGACACCGGCTCGCTCGCGCTCGGCGGGCTCCTCGGCTACGTCGCCTTCGCGATCCGGCAGGAACTCCTCCTCGCCCTGATCGGCGGGATCTTCTTCCTCGAGATTGGGAGCGTCATGCTGCAGGTCGGCTACTTCAAGCTGACGAAGGGGAAGCGCATCTTCCGCTGCGCGCCCATCCACCATCACTTCCACCTCGGCGGGTGGAGCGAAGGGCAGGTCGTGGTGCGGTTCTGGATCATCACCGCGATCCTCGGCGCGATCGCCCTCGTCTCGATCAAGATGCGCTGAACGTGCCCTCGAAGGCATCCTCGAAAGCGCCTTCGCGCGCCTTCGAGCGCGCCTGCTCCAACGGCCTGCCGGACGCTTTCGCGCGGCGCGCACCTCGCATACCCTCCGAACCATGACGCGGACGGGCGCTTCTCGGCACGAATCGGGTACGCGCGGAGCGGGCGGCCGCTTCGATCGGCGCCTGCTGCTGCTTGCGTTCGTCGGGCTCGCGTGCCTCGCGGCGCTCCTCCTCCAGCTGCTTCGGCTCGGCGTCGTCGAGCATGCGCGCCACGTGGCGAACGTCGAGAAGCATCTCGTGCAGCGGCGGCTGCTGCCCGCCTCGCGCGGCCGGATCCTCGATCGGCGCGGCGAGGTGCTGGCGGCGGATCGCGCGAGCTGGGACGTGCTCCTCGAGTACGACGCGATCGTCGGGCGCTGGGCGACGGCGATGGCCTCGCGCGAGATCCAGCGTGAACTCGGCCGCCCGGTCTGGCTCGAGCGCTCGTCCGCGGAGCGCGCGGAACTCGTCCTCGCGCGCGAGGAGAAGTTCGACCGCCAGATGGAGCAGCTGCTCGATCGCGTGGCCGAAGCGGGCGGGATCGCGCGCGAGGAACTCGACCGGAGGCTCGACGAGATCGTCCGCCGTGCCGCGCGCGAGTCGCGCTCGCGCCGCGAGGCGATGATCGCGCGCGAACTCGCGCTCTACGGCGAGGACGCGCGGCTTTCCGAGATCGACCGCGAGCGCGTGAGCGCGCAGCTCGACGCGCACGTCGTCCTCCCGGACGTTCCCGACGAGGTCGCGTTCTACTTCCAGCGCCTCGCCGAGGAGATGCCGGGCACGGTCGTCGTCGAGCCCTCGACGAAGCGCTGGCGGCCGTGGGCGCAGATCTCCCACGAGGTCGCGCGCGACGACTTTCCCCAGCCGATCCGCGCGTCGAAGCCCGTGAAGGTCGTCGTCGACGGCGTGGCCGACCATCTCCTCGGCTCGACGCGCACGCAGGTCTTCCCCGAGGATCTCGCGCGCCGGCCGATGGTCGATCCGGCGACGGGCGCGATCGCGGATCTCGGTGGATACCGATCGGACCGCGACGTCGTCGGCGCGAGCGGCGTCGAGCGCTCGTTCGAGGACGTCCTGCGCGGTGCGCGCGGCGTCGTCGCGCGCGATCTCGAGGCGGGCGACGAGACGCGCGTCGAGCCGCGCGACGGCGTCGACGTGCAGCTCACGATCGACATCCGGCTCCAGTCTCGGCTGCAGGCGCTGTTCGAGCCGGAGACGCGCCTCGCGCAGATCCAGCAGTTCCAGCGCGGATACGACCCGGAGGGGAACCCGCGCGGCGGTCCGCTTCCGATCGGCTGGAATCTCGACGGCGCGATCGTCGTGCTCGAGATCGCGACCGGCGAGGTGCTTGCCGCGGTGAGTTCGCCGACGCTTTCGGAAGGCGCCGCGATGGACGCCGCCGAGCGGGCGATCGAGCACCCCGAGATCTTCCGCCCGACGGCGGCGACCTATCCGCCGGGCTCGATCCTGAAGCCGCTCGTCCTCTGCGCCGCGGTGGCCGAGGGCGTGGCGCGACCCGACGAACGCATCGAGTGCCGCGGACACTTCTTCGAGGATCAGCCCGACGCCGTGCGCTGCTGGATCTACCGCCGCGCGGAGGGGAAGACCGCGACGCATGGCGCACTCGATGCGCCGGAGGCGCTCGCGCGCAGCTGCAACATCTACTTCTACGAACTCGCCCGGCGGCTCGGGCCTGAACGGCTGATCGGCTGGCTCCGCCGCTTCGGGATGGGCGAGGATCCCACGGACGACCTCACCCAGCTCGAGCCGGGCGTGCTGCCCGACGACGCGGATCTCGCGTCGTTTCGCGAGAAGCGCGATCGCGTGAGTCCGGTGCTCCTCGGGATCGGACAGGGGCCGCTCACGTGGACTCCGCTCCACGCGGCGCAGGCCTTCGCGACGATCGCGCGCGGCGGCATCGCGATCGAGCCCACGTTCGTGCGCGACGGAAGCGAGCCGACGCGCGTCGACCTCGGCATCCCGCGGCGGGCGATCGATGCCGCGCTCGCGGGGCTGCGCGCGAGCGTGCGCGAGTCGTACGGCACCGGACATCACATCACGCTCGAAGGCGGCGCGCGCGAGGAACTGTTCGAGATCGACGCGATCGACGTCTGGGGGAAGACCGGCACCGCCACCGCGCCCAAGCTGCGGATCGGCGACACGCTGGTTCAGACGGACCACGCCTGGTTCGTCGGACTCGTGGCCGAGGCAGGGGGTGCACCCCGCTACGCGATCGCCGTCGTCCTCGAGCACGGAGGCTCGGGCGGAAAGGTGGCCGGGCCGGTGGCCGCCGCGGCGATGCGCGCGCTCGCGGCGGAAGGCTACCTCGGCGAGCCTGCGCAGCGTGCCGCGGGAGGCGACCGCTGATGTCGCGCGGCGCCGCCAGCACGCCCGCGGAACTCTTCGCGGGAACCGACCGACGCGGCCGCGTCCGCGTGCGCTGGGCGACGCCCGCCTGGCTGGCGGTCGTCGGCGCCATGCTGCTCTCGGCCATCGGGATCGCCTCGATCGCGCTGACGCGGCCGGAACTGGCGGCGCGGCAGGGGGCGTTCCTCGCGATCGGCATCGCGGCCGCGTCGCTCACCACCTTCTTCTCGCCGCGCTCGCTGCGCATCTCGTGCTGGGTGGTGCTCGCGATCTCGGTCGCCCTTCTCGTCTTCGTGCTCCTCCCGTTCGTGCCGCGCTCGATCGTGACGCCGCGCAACGGCGCCCGCGCGTGGATCAATCTCGGCGCCGCCGACTTTCAGCCGTCGGAACTGGCGAAGATCGCCTTCATCCTCTGCACCGCGCAGTGGGTGGCGATGCGGGGAAGCCCGCGCACGCTCCTCGCGCTCGCCGTCCCGGTCGGCCTCTGCGTGGCGCTGGTCGGCCTCATCGTGCTCGAGCCGGATCTCGGATCGGCGCTGCTCTTCCTGCCGACGCTCGTCGCGATGCTCGTCGCCGCCGGCACGCGCAAGCGCTACGTGCTGGCGGCGCTGCTCGCCGCGTCGATCGCGGCGCCGATCGCGTACTTCGCCGTGCTGAAGCCCTACCAGCGCGCTCGGATCGACGCCATCGTCGCGCAGGTCCGCGGCGACACGCGCTACGAGCGCGACATCGGCTTCCAGGGCTGGCGCGCCATGCGGCTCGCGGGTGCCGGCGGCGTCTTCGGCAACGACGCCGACCACGCGCGGGCGCTCGTCCGCTTCAACGCGCTTCCCGAGGAGCACAACGACATGGTGTTCGCCGTGGTCGCCTGCCGATTCGGCGTCGTGGGCGGCCTGCTGGTGCTCGTCGCGTCGGCGAGCATCGCGGTCGGCGCCCTCGGCACCGCGTGGTTCGCGCGCGACGGGTTCTCGAAGCTCGTCGCGGTCGGCGTCGGCGCGCTGCTCTTCGCGCAGATGACGGTGAACGTCGGCATGACGATCGGCCTTCTCCCGATCACCGGCGTCACGCTACCCTTCGTGAGTTACGGAGGCAGCAGTCTCGTCGCCTGCTGGACGCTCGTCGGTCTCCTCGTGGGGATCGGCATCCGCCCGCCGACGGGCGCCGACAAGTGTTCGTTCGACGGGTGATCCGGCGCGACCGGCCCGGCAGAGGAGAGTGCTGCGTGCGAAGTGGCAAGCAAGACGATGGCGCGCGTGCGGACCGCGCGGCCGCGAAGGCGGCGAGCGCCGGGCGCGAGGCCGAACTCGCGACTTGGCTCGCGTTCGATCCCGAACCGCCGGCGATCGCCTGCGACCCCGGCGCGCGCGCCATGCTTTCCCGCGCCGGGATCGAGCTCTCCGCGGACGAGGAGGAACTGCTCGGCCGCTACCTCGGCATGCTCTTCGCGACCAACGAGCGCATCAACCTCACCCGCATCGATCGCGAGAGCGCGTGGCAGCGGCATATCGTCGACAGCCTCACGCTGCTCGGGCCGCTCGCATCGATCGCGGATGTCGCGCGCGGGATCGATGTCGGTTCCGGCGGGGGGCTGCCGGCCATTCCGCTGGCGATCGCGCGGAGGGACATCGCGTGGACCCTCGTCGAGTCGACGGGAAAGAAGGCCCGGTTCCTCGAGGCCGTCGCGCGGCGACTCGGTCTTGCAAACGTGCGCGTCGTGCAGGCGCGCGCCGAGCAGGCGGCCCGCACCGACCTGCGCGAGTCGTTCGACGTCGCGACCTCGCGCGCGGTCGGCGCGCTCGGCGATCTCGCGACGTGGTCGATCCCGTTCCTCCGGATCGGCGGCGTCATGCTTGCGATCAAGGGCGAGCGCGCGGGCGAGGAGATCGCGGCGGCCAAGCAGCCGCTCTACGAACTGCACGCGCACGTCGTCGGCGAGGTGCGCGGCGAGACCAACACGATCGTCGCGATCGAGAAGCAGCGGAAGACGCCGGCGAAGTTCCCATGAGGACGTGGCGACGATGCGACGCCCGGCCCGGAGGAGATGCTGAGGCGCGTCGGCGTGCGTCGTCGTGCGTCGTCGTGCGTCATGCAGCGGGCATGCGTCGTCGTCCGCGCGCACGCTCGCGAAGAGCCTACTGAGGACGTCTCGTGCGCGCCGTGCGTCGTCGTGCGTCATGCAGCGGGCATGCGTCGTCGTCCGCGCGCACGCTCGCGAAGAGCCTACTGAGGACGTCTCGTGCGCGCCGTGATGACCTCTCGCGGCGGATCCGGTGGCGCAACGCGCCGCGGATCGAAACGCGTCAGGCGAGCGGCGATGCGCTGCTCGCGCGCAGGACGTAGGTTCCGCCGCGCAGGCCGATCGCCTCGGGAATCGAGGTCAGGATGAGCGGGGCCGGGGCAAGCGGAGGGTGCGCGGGGGAGGCGTCCTCGACCTCGCCGCATCCACGGGCCCGCGAGATCAGCGAGAGCGAGGCGAACGCCTGCGGGCATCCGGCGTCGGCAGGGCCGTGCTCGCGAAGGGCGAGTTCGAACTCGCCGTCGCCGACGAGACGTGCCTCGACCCGCCAGCGACGCGCGGCGCTCCAGCACACGAGGCCACGCGCCGGGATGAAGTCATGCGTGCCGGAGGCGCCCCCCGGATCGAAGACGAGTTCCCCCTCGAGCGCACTTGAACGGTCGCTTTCGACGACCTCATCGCGATGCGCCGGAAGCGTCAGTCGAAGCGCAAGTTCCCCCGTGCGGCCGACGCGCCAAATGCAGGAAAGCCCCGTGCAGGAGAGCCCCGTGCAGGTGAAGCAAGGAGCGCGGTCGAGCCGCCTCGAACCGGGGGCGCCGCGGTCGGCGGTCGCGGCCTGAGACTCCAGCGAACGCGGACGCGCGGCGCGCACGGCCGCTGCGGGCGCTGAAGCCTGAGGTCGGTCGAGGCTCGGCGAAGCCGTGAGGAATCCAACGGGAGGAGGCGTCATCGCAGGCCTCCGAGCACCTTCGAGAGGACCTTCGTCGCGCGCTCGATGCCCTTGCCGGACTTCGAGACCGCGTTCGCAAGTCCGTCGAACATCACGCACAGTTCCA
>JBIIYI010000277.1:0-4556 GCA_044346895.1 Phycisphaerales bacterium | reverse complement strand
GCCGGAAACTCGGAGGAACTCGCGTCCGGCGCCGAGGAGACCGCATCCCAGGTGGTCTCGCTCCAGCAGCTCGTCTCGCGGTTTCGGGTGAAGTCGATGACCTGATCGACCCATGGAGCATCGCGCGATCACCCCGCGCTCCCTCCGACCGCGCACGGCGCTCCCTCCGACGCCGTGCGCGGCTTGCTTTCGCTATCGTTCCGACCCATGACCCTCTCGAACGCACCGGCGCAGGATCTCGTTCCCCTCGACAGGCTCTTCACCGATGCGCGTACGTACGGCGCCTGGCGTCCATTGCCGGTGGCCGAAGCGCTTCTCCGCCGGCTCTACGAGATGGTGAAGTATGGTCCGACGAGCGCGAACTGCTGCCCGATGCGTCTCGTGTTCGTGACCACCCCGCAGGCGAAGGAGCGGTTGAAGCCCTGCCTCGCGCCCGGCAACGTCGAGAAGGCGATGGGGGCGCCGGTCACGGCGATCGTCGCGATGGACATGGAGTTCTACGAGAAGGTCGGCGCGCTCTTCCCGGTTGCGGACACGCGTTCGTGGTACGCCGGCAAGCCCGCGGCGACCGAGGCGGCGGCGACGCTCAATACGAGCCTGCAGGCGGCGTATCTCATCGTCGCGGCGCGCGCGCTCGGGCTCGACTGCGGGCCGATGGGCGGGTTCGACAAGGCGAAGGTCGACGCGGAGTTCCTGACGGGCACCTCGTGGAGATCGCTCCTTCTCTGCAACCTCGGCTATGGAGAGCCGTCGAAACTGCATCCGCGGCTCCCGCGACTCTCGTTCGACGAAGTGTGCCGCATCATCTGACGTCGCCGACGTGCCTGCACATCGCAGAAGACAGCGCGCCGCATCGTGCGATGCGGCGCGTTGCATGATGATCGTTTCGGATGGCCGACCCTACGCGCGCTGGCACCCCTCTCGGCGTACCAGTGCGTGCCGGGGTCGCGCGTCGAGACTCACTTCGACGAGGACGGGCTGCCTGGCTTCGGGCCGCCACCGCCGCCACCACCGCCACCACCGCCACCACCACCGCCGCCGCCGCTACCGGGGCGCGGACCGCGGCCGCCACCGGGGCGGGCCTTCTTGTACTCCTCCTCCGAGATCTTGCCGTCGCCATCGGCGTCGGCCTTCTTCAGGCGCTCCCAGCGCTCGGCGGGAACCTCATCCTCGGTGATGTAGCCGTCGCCGTTCTTGTCGACGTCCTTGAACTCCGGACGTCCGCCGCGGCCAGGGGCGCCGCCGCCGCCACCCGGCTTGGGCTCGTCGCCACCCGGCGCGGGCGGCTCGGCGAGGGTCGTGGAGGCGAGGGTGGTGGAGGCGAGGGCGAGCGTCGTGAGTACGCCCGCGAGAGCGGCGCAGGTGCGGAACTTGTTGAACGGCTGCATGACGGTCCTTTCGTTGCCTCGAGACGATGGAACACCGTCCTCAGGCACGGAATGCGTGAGGTCTGGAAGCGATCCCATCGTCGGTTCCCGCGTGATGCGTCGGTCGAGGGGTTCGCGGGGAGGGGCCCGACTCGACCAGTCCTGCCGACGCGGAGCGATGCGCGTCGGACGGGGGAAGAACGGCGCGTCGCCCCGGACATTGCCAAGCCCGGCGGCCTTTTGCCACTTTCTCGCCGCCGCGCCGGGGTGACCGGCCTTCCTTGCGAACGTTCGCCCGATATCGAGCCGATACACCGGGCGCACGCGATGGCCTCCGACATCACCATCCTCATCCTGACGAAGAACGAGGAGGACAACCTCCCGAAGGCGCTTGCGAGCGTCCGTGCGTTCGCGAAGCGCGTGGTCGTGGTCGACTCGGGCAGCACCGACCGCACGGTCGAGATCGCGCGCGCCGCCGGCGCCGAGGTCTTCGAGCATCCGTGGCGCAACTACGCCGAGCAGCTCAACTGGGGCCTCGCGTCGACGGGCATCGACACCACCTGGACGTTCCGCCTGGACGCCGACGAGGAGGTCCTGCCCGAACTCGCGGACTGGATCGCTTCGAACCTCGCGGGCGTGGCGGCCGATGTCGACGGCATCGAGGTGTGCCGCCGCATGTACTTCCTTGGACGCTGGATCCGGCATGGCGGCATGTATCCGCGCCATCACGTGCGGATCTTCCGCTCGGGCCGAGTGACGTGCGAGCTCGCGCTGATGGACGAGCACATGGTGGTGCCCGGCCGCGTGTTGCGCGCCGCGGGCGACATCAAGGACGACAACACGAAGCCGCTCCGCTGGTGGATCGCGAAGCACAACTGGTATTCGGATCGCGAGGCGTTCGATCTCCTCGAGCGCGAGGCGGCCGCGCGGTTGCCGGGTCTCGTCGAGCCGCGCCTCTTCGGGACGCATGCCGAGCGCATCCGCTGGTTCAAGACGCGCGTCTACGCGCGCATTCCGTCGGCGTGGCGCTCGCGGCTCTACTTCCTCTGGCGTTACTACGTGCAGCTCGGATTCCTCGACGGCGAGGAAGGCCGCATCTACCACTTCCTGCACGCCCACTGGTACCGATTCCTCTGCGATGCGAAGGTGATGGAGGCGCGGAAGTTCCCGAAGGTGCGCGAGGAGCTCGTGCGCGAGGTCTACAAGAGTCTCGGTTGAGGGAGCCCCAGTCGAGGAAGCCCCGCTCGAGGCGCCTTCGTCGATGGAATCTCGGTGCAACGCGCCTGGCGCGACGGGGTCACGCATCACGGCAGCGTGCGCGCCACGCCTCGCGCAGCGCGTGTGCGAAGCGGCCGCGATAGGCCGCGGCATCGAGAAGCGGCGACGCGCGCAGCCGTTCGCGCAGCGCGCCGCGCAGCGCGGCAAGCCCGGCGCGGTCGGCCGCAAGCCGCGCGCAGCTCGCGGCGAAGGCGTCGTCGTCCGATGCGACGAGTTCCTCGAGTCTGGCGCACGCGAGCAGGCTCGCACCGACGCGCGCGGCATGCCGGTCGCCCGCGCGCGTCACCACGGGGACTCCCATCCAGAGCGCCTCGCAGGTGGTGGTCGTCCCGTGGTATGGGAACGTGTCGAGCGCCACGTGGATGCGCCCGTAGAGGGCGAGGTGTTCGGCGACCGTCGCGGTCGAAGGCGCGAGTTCGACGCGATCGGGTGCGATCCCCGCGCGCACGAGGCGCTCGAGGAGCGCGTCGCGCGCGGCGCCGTCCGCGAGCGCCTTCGTCTTGAGGAGGAGCCGCGCGTCCGGCACGGCCGCGAGCGCCTTCGCCCACAGCGCGCAGCTCGCGTCGCCCACCTTGGCGAGCGCGTTGAACGAGCCGAACGTGAAGGGTGCGTCCGCGGCGATGGCGGTCGGTTCGGGTGCGTCGAGCGGCGGCGTGTAGCAGAGGAAGCAGGGGTCGAGGCGAAGGAGGCGCTCGGTCGCGTGCGTCTCGCTTCCGGGAGGGTCGGTACGGGAATCGACGAGCCGCAGATCGACCGCATCGAGGCCCGTCGTGTTCGGATACCCGATCGCGGTCACGACGAGCGGCGCCGGCCGCCGTGCCACGACGGCGAGGCGATTTCCGCCGAAATGCCCGCCGAGTTCGACGAGGACGTCGATGCGCGCGTCGCGGATCATGCGGTCGAGCGTCGCATCGTCGGCCAGTCCGACGTCGTGCCACTCCGTGACCTGCGCGCGCAGCGCCTTCGTCATCGGGTCGTCCGGGGTCGAGAGCAGCGAGAACGCGATCGCGTCGTAGCCGGCGTCGCCGTCGCGAGGCTCGCTCGCGGCGAGGAGCGGCCGTGCGAAGTAGGCGACCGAATGCGTACGGAAGTCGGACGAGAGGAATCCGACGCGCAGGCGGCGATCCGGGGACCGGTCGAAGGCCGGAGTCGCGGGCGCTGGGCCCATGGCCGAGCCGAACGCGCGGTGGAGCGACGCAATCTCGTCGGCATCGAGCGACGTGTAGTTCGTCAGCATCAGGACCTGCGACCAGAGCCCCGCGTGCCGCGGATGCGCGGCGAGCGCGGCTCGTCCGCGCGCGATCGCGTCATCGATTCGGCCCGATTCCTCGAGCGCCGTCATCAGCGTCATCGTGAGTTCGGGCCACGATGGCTGCAGCCGCAGCCCGCGCTCGGCGACGTCGATCGCCGCGCGCGCGTCGCGCAGCCGAAGGCGCGCGCTCGCGAGGCCGAGGTAGCCGCGCGCGTAGGTCGGATCGAGTTCGATCGCCTTCGCGAGCTGCTCCGCGGCCTCGCGATCGCGACCCATCTGGAGGAGGACGTTCGCGAGGTTGTTGCGGTAGCCGGGAGCGCGCGGCTCGGCGGCGACCGCGCGCGAAAGATGGTGCCGCGCCTGCTCGTACTCGCCCGATTGCGCGAGCAGTAGCCCGAGCACCTGCGCCACGTTCATGTCCTTCGGCTTCCGCTGCGCGAGGCTACGCACGGCCGCCAGCGCCTGCGGCAGGCGTCCCTGACGGGCGTCTTCGAGCGCGCGCTGGATGGCGAGTTCGGTGGACATGCGGAGCGGTCGGGTCGGTGGCGTACGCGGAGCCGGACGAGGAGCCGGACGAGGAGCCGGACGAGGAGCCGGACGAGGAGCCGGACGAGGAGCCGGACGAGGAGCCGGACGAGGAGCCGGACGAGGAGCCGGAC
>JBIIYI010000276.1:0-4585 GCA_044346895.1 Phycisphaerales bacterium | reverse complement strand
GTCAACCAGCGGAAGAAGGTCCACATCATCACGATCGAGGACCCGATCGAGTACATCTTCAACGACGCGAAGGCCACGATCAACCAGCGCGAGATCGGCATCGACGCGACGAACTTCAACGACGCCCTGCGCGCCCTCGTCCGCGAGAACCCGGACGTCGTCCTCGTCGGCGAAATGCGCGACTACGAGACGTTCGAGGCCGCCATCCGCGCCGCAGAGACCGGCCACCTCGTGTTCGGAACCATCCACGCGAGCTCCGCGTGGCAGACCTTCGGCCGCATCTACGACCTCTTCCCCGAGAACGAGCGCGACCAGATCCGCAAGCTCCTCGCCTACAACCTGCGGGCGATCATCTACCAGAAGCTGCTCCCGACGCTGCACGCGCACATCGCGCGCATCCCGGCGCTCGAGATCCTGCTCAACACGCCCGCCGTCCAGAAGTACATCCTCGAGGGCCGCGAGGGCGAGATCCTCGAGCTCATCAAGCAGAGCCACGACGAGGGCATGCTCGACTTCACGAGCGCGCTCGTGAAGCTCGTCGAGGAGAACTACATCCACCAGCGCGTCGCGCTCGAGGCGACGCCGAAGCCGGAAGAGCTCAAGATGCGCCTGAAGGGCATCGGCTGAGCGGCGCAGCGACGGGACGCAGCCCGTCGCGACGGAACCCGAACCGACACATTCGACCCCGCGCGCAGGCGCACGGACGACAGACATGAACGACACGATCCTCCCCGCCGTTCCGGCGCTGCTCGCGCAGACCGCCATCCTGATGAGCATCGCGAAGCCGATCCTCGCGCTCGCGCCATTCATCGCGTTCTACCGCTTCACCGCCCGCTTCGAGGTCGACGCCCGGACCTTCAACCTGCCCGTCGCGGCGTGGAACTGGGCCTACCTCGGCGCGGGCCTCGTGTCGCTCGCGGCCATCCTCCTGATCCCGATCTTCTGGATCGGCTGGATCCTCGCGATCCTGATCCTCGCGGGCACGATGTTCGGCTACATGCAGTACCGGAACCCGCGCGTCCCCGCGGGTCGCCAGTTCAAGCTCGGCGTCGACGCGCTGACGAAGGCGATGGAGGCACGCAAGTCGAAGAGCGCCGAGAAGGCCGCGACCGTGCTCTTCACCCGCGCCGACGGAACGAAGGAGCCCGTGCCGCAGAAGGAGGACGCGGCGCTCGCGACCTACCTCGCGCTCGAGCAGATCCTCGTCGGACCGATGGCCGCGCGCGCGAGCCGCGTCGACGTCGCGACCGCGCAGCAGGGCGTCGCGGTGTCGATGCTCGTCGACGGACTCCGCACGCGCCGCGATCCGCTCGCGCCCGACGTCGGCAACGCCGCCGTCGACATGCTGAAGCGCCTCGCCGGGCTCGACGTCAACGACCGCCGCCGCCGCCAGTCGGGCTCCTGCACCGTCGAGGGCGAATCCGGCAAGGTGAAGCTCTCCGTCAGCACGATCGGCTCCTCCGCCGGACAGACCGTGCGCGTCGACTTCGATCGCGAGGGCCGCCTCGGCAAGGCGATCGAGACGGTCGGCTTCGCGCCGTCGCAACTCGAGGCGCTGCGCGCGTTCGAGGACGTCAAGCGCCGCAAGGGCGTGATCCTCGTGAGCGCGCCGGCGGGCCAGGGCCTCTCCACCCTCGGGTTCACGCTCATCGCGCGCCACGACGCGTACACCGCGAACATCAAGACCCTCGAGAAGGAACTCATCTACCGCGTCGAGGGCGTCGATCACAAGGCCTTCGCGCCGGAACCGGGCATCGACGACTTCGGCGCGATGCTGACGAAGATGATCCGCCGCGACCCGGACATCGTCCTCGTCGGCGACATCTCCGAACCCGGCGCAGCGAAGGCCGCGACGCTGATGGGGATGAACGCGCCGCTGATCTACGTGCTCGTCCCCGCGGACAGCATGGCGACCGCGATCGCGACGTGGATGCAGGCGGTCGGCGACCCGAAGGCCGCTTCGTCCTGCCTCAGCGCCGTGGTGCACCAGCGCCTCATGCGCACCATCTGCCCGAACTGCCGCTCGCCGTTCACGCCCGCTCCCGAGCAGGCGAAGAAGCTCGGGATCCCGAGCGGCAAGCAGGTCGAGCTCTTCCGCCCGAGCGGCAAGGTGCAGGTCAAGAACCGCGTCGAGGACTGCCCCGTCTGCCAGGGCAGCGGCTACTTCGGCCAGACCGGCATCTTCGAGGTGATGTCGCTCGACGACGAGGGACGCCGTCTCCTCGGCGAGAACGACTTCCGCACCGCCTACGCGCGTGCGGTGCGCGAGCAGAAGATGATCCAGCTGCAGGAGGCGGCGCTCCTCAAGGTGCGCGACGGGGCGACGAGCCTCGAGGAAGTGCAGCGGATCTTCGCGCCGAAGCAGGCCGCGGGCGCACCCGCCACCCAGAAGCCCGCAGGCTGAGCGGCGGCGAACCCAGAGTCACGCGGACCTGGAACGACGCGACCGAGAGACACGCGACCACAGCAACGAAGCCCGCGCGGCCGGACGGCCGACCCCGGGACCCCACCACGACACTCCGGCGCCACGCGCCTTCGCAAGGACAAGAGATGGACGCAATCTTCAACATCCTCGTCATCGCCTTCATCGGCCTCATCGCCTACTGGTGGGCGAACCAGGGCATCCTCAGCGCCCTGCTGCACCTGATCTGCGTGATCGCGGCCGGCACGCTCGCGTTCGCCGGCTGGGAGCCGATCTCGCACATCGTCCTCGGCGTGCCGGCGCTCGTCCCCTACGCGTGGGGCATCGGGCTCCTCTTCCCCTTCGCGCTCTACCTCTTCATCCTGAGGACGATCGCCGACAAGCTCGCGCCCGACAACCTCAACTTCCCGCACGTCGCGCAGCTCGGCCTCGGCGGCGCGCTCGGAGCCTTCGCCGGCCTCCTCACCGTCGGCATCGCGATCATCGGCGTCGGCCACACGCACTCGTCGAACGAGATCCTCGGCGTGGTCGGCGCGGCGCGCACGTCGCAGTCGAAGGGCCAGCCGAACGTGAACGTGCAGCCGTTCTGGGTGCCCGCGCACGTGGTCACCGCCCGCATGTTCGAGTTCCTCTCGACCGGCGCGATGCGGCCCACCCTGTCGACTCCGACCCTCGCGAGCGAGCAGCCCTACCTCGACAAGATGGCCGTCGGCCTCTTCCGCGACAGCTACCTGAAGGACGGCCGCATCGGCCGCGTCGCCGCAGCCCCGGGCGCCGTGCGCATCGATCAGGCGCTCCTCGCCACCGTGAACGACAAGTCGGCCTACGTCGTCAAGGTGCATCTCGAGCCCGGCGCGACCACCTCGGGCGTCGGATTCGCGATCTCCGCCTCGCAGTTCCGGCTCGTCGGCAAGGCGCGCGCCGCGAACGGCCCCGGCTCGGGCATCGCCTTCCCGACCGAATGGTCGCAGCCGCTTCCGAACGGCGGATACGGCATGTTCCGGTTCGACGACCGTTCGCACTACATCACCGGACCCGCCGGCACGCAGACCCTCGACATCGTCCTGATCTTCCCCGCGGACGCGTTCGCGAAAAGCGAGCCCCCGCGCTTCCTCCAGACGATGGGCCTGCGCCTGCCGTTCCCGGCGATCGCGCAGGAGTCGTCGCCCGCGGACGTGATGACGCTCGTCGGCGGCTCCGACGTGGGCGGCGCGCCCGAGATCCCGTCGGACGTCCGCGAGATCGGCAACCTCGACCTCGTCGCCAACGATTCGCTCATGCCGGCGAGCGCCGACACCAACTCGCTCCCCGCGAGCATGAGCGTGAAGGACGGCAACTGGCTCTTCGAGGGCACCGGCGACTTCGAGCAGGGCGGATTCCGCGGCAACAAGAACGTCGTCGTCAAGGGCATCTGGTCGCCGAGCTCGACGCGCGTCGTGCGCCTCAACATCTCGCGCGGCGGATCGAGCACGATCGATCTCTGGAACGACACGAGCAAGGTCGCGGAGGAGGCGGGCCCGCAGGCGAAGCTCGTCCTCGTCGACGACCTCGGCCGCACCTACTTCCCGATCGGATACATGCACGTCACGAAGTCGGGCGACCGCCGCGTGACCATCGCGCTCGAGCGCGGAAGCAAGTACACCACGCTCGACCAGTTCCCGAGCCTCTCGAGTTCGGGGGCGGATTCGCTCTACGCCCTGTTCACGCCGGCCGCCGGCCGCCGGATCGTGGGCATCAAGCTCGGCGACAAGTGGGTCGCGCGCGCCGATCTCCTCATCGAGGAGCGCAAGTAGCGGCGCGCCGGGAGCGCGCGATCGGAGCGCGCGATCGGAGCGCGCGACGGGTCGTCAGGCGCCCCGTCGCGAACCTCGCGTCGTGAGAACATGTCCTCAGCCCCACCGCGCAGACGCACCCGGCTGCGCGGTGTCTTTCGCGCGGTGTCTTTCGCGCGGCGACTTCGGCGCGGTTCATGCGACGCTCCATGCGGCGCGGTTCATGCGGCGTTGGATGCCTCGCGGGGATTCGTACAAAGCGCGTGGAAAAAGTGCCGTGTTTCGGAATGCGCCGCCTCGGCGCCTGCATGATGCGGCGCGACCGGGCGGCTGGAGTTCGATCGAGGGGCTGATCGATCATGCCGCGGGACGCCGCATGGAAGCGTGTGGA
>JBIIYI010000275.1:0-4588 GCA_044346895.1 Phycisphaerales bacterium | reverse complement strand
CATCGCCGTTGGGAAACCGAGCGCGCCGTCGGTCCACGAACTGCGTCCGACCACGCCCTCCTTCTCGGAGAGGACGAACACCTCGTCGCCAGGCTTGCCGTCGGTGTCGCCGACCGCGACGGCATCGATCTCGGCGAAGCTCGGCTGGGTCGTGCCCGGCTGGAGCCCGCGGTCCTTCCGCTGGCGGAACACCGTCACCGCGCTGCCGACGGGATCGGTCACGACCACGTCGGCGAGCCCGTCGCCATCGACGTCGCCGACCGCCGTGGAGCGGTTCTTTCCGCCCGCCGCCGCGAAGACCTCGAGCGCCGCGTCGCGCGAGCCGCCCGCATCCTCGACGAGTTCCTCGACCACGATGCGCTTCGTCTGCCGCTCGATGCGCGCGAGCAGATCCTTCTTCCCGCCGGGGAGCCGGAACGACGTCGCCTCGCGCAGCGAGGGCATCTCGAAACGACGCTCGCTCCCGAGGCGGCGCGCGGTCGCGCCCTTCGCGTCCGTCTCGACGCTCGCGAGCCAGATCCGCACGGGGGTCGGCGATTCCGGCATGATGCCGGCGAGATCGTTCGCGCCATCGCCGTTGAAGTCGCCCACGAGCAGCGCCACGATCTGGTCGCCGCTCGAGCCGAGCCGCACAGGATCGCCCGGCTTCGAGCCGTCGAGCTGCCAGATGGTGGGCTGGCCCGACACGATCGCGACGAGATCGCGGCGCGCGTCGCCGACGAGGTCCGCGACGAGGAAGCCGTCGCGGCTCTGCGTCAGGCCCTTCTGCGGAATGCGGCGGTCGACCTCGAAGACGCCCGGCTTCGTCTGCCGCAGGAAGACGATCGTGCCCGGCTGGCCCGCGTAGACGATGTCGAGCATGCCGTCGGAGTCGAAATCGAACGGCACGATCGCGTTCACCTGATGCGACACGGGGATCTCGACGCGGCGGAAGCGCCAGTGCGGGGGAACCTCGTTCACCGAGTTGGGTGCGTCCGCCGGATCGTCCGGCGTGGCGCCCGGCTTCTGCAGATGCAGTTCGATCCGGCTCTTGTAGTTGTTGGCGACCGCGAGGTCGGTGCGGCCGTCGCCGTTGAAATCGCCGTCGGCGATCGGGCCCGCCTTCGGGTCGATCTTGACCACCTCGAGGCCGTCGAATCCGAAGTAGGAGGCGTCGTCCGCATCCTGAGCCCACGCGCTGGAGAAGGGCAGGGCGCCTGCGAGGGAGGCGGAGAGGGCGAGCGTGGGCGCGAGGGCGCGGGTGGATCGGGTCATGCGAGTCACGGTGGTCTGGATTCCTGTCGCGTGCGGAGTCGTCGGAGGCTTCATCGCGGCGACGGTCAGGGCCTCGTCGGAGGCGGGTATAGTACGGATCCCGCCATGTTGCTGAACAGACTCCCCGCCCATCGGTTCTCCGCGCGCCTCGTCTCGGGCTCAGCCTTCGCGGCGATCGCCGCGCTCGCGACCGCCGCGGGCTCGATCGCCGCCGCACCGGCCGCCTTGGCCCAGCAGGCGGCCGCCGATCCCGCGGCCCGCTCGACGACCGTCCGGCTCAAGTCGGGCGCGGTCGTCGAGGGACGCATGCTCAAGCAGACCGATCGACGCGTGTGGATCGACGTCGGCGAGGACGTCCTCTCGTTCAGCATGGACGACGTCGCGGGCGTCGAGTCGCAGGATCCCTCCGCCACCGTCGCGATGAAGGCCGACTCGATCTTCTCGACCGCGTTGGGCCTTGCCGAACTTCCGCCGCGCGAGCAGGCGAAGCGCATCGGGCCGGCCGTGATCAAGGTGTCGACGCCGGGTGGACTCGGCTCGGGCGTGATCCTCTCGCGCGACGGCTACGCGATCACGAACGCGCACGTCGTGCAGGGCGAGACGAACCTGCGCGCGACCGTCTGGTTCGCGCAGCCGGACGGCTCGCTGAAGCGGACCGACATCGACGGCGTCGAACTGGTCGCGATCAACAACCACGTCGATCTCGCGCTCGTCAAGCTGAAGCACCCCGAGGGGAAGGACTTCCTCTTCGCGCCGGTGCAGGACGCGGAACTCCTCGAGATCGGCCAGAACGTCTTCGCGATCGGAAACCCGCTCGGACTCGAGCGAACGCTCACGCAGGGCGTCGTGTCGACCACCCAGCGCAACTTCGACGGACTGACCTACATCCAGACCGACACGCCGATCAATCCCGGCAACTCGGGCGGGCCGCTCTTCAATACGAAGGGCGAGGTCATCGGGATCACCAACATGGGGATCCTCGGCGGCGAGGCGCTCGGCTTTGCGATTCCGGCGCGCTACGTGAAGGACTTCATCCGCAACCGCGAGGCCTTCGCCTACGACCGCAACAACCCGAACTCGGGCCACAACTACCAGAAGCCGCCGTCGCGCTCGAAGGAAGGCGCGCCGCCGAGCCTTGAAGACGGTACTTCGGGCAAGGTTGGCACTTCGGGCAGGGACGGCACCTCCGGGAAGGCCGGAACTTCCGGGGCGGCGCGCTGATCCGCACCGCCGCGGCGGGACGGAATCGCGCAAGCCCCGCGCGCGTCCGTCCGCCCCATACGTCGGCCCAGCCCATCGCCTCGACGGCATCCCAACCATGACTCCATCGTCCGGCCCGCGACACGAGCCGCGACCCTCAGTCCAGCACCGACCGCAACCCACTTCCTCCGAGAGGACATCCGTGAACCGCATCGCACGAACCATCACGCTCGCCCTTCCCCCGATCTTCCTCGCGAGCGCCGCCGCCGCGGCGGACGGACTCACCATCCGCGACCTCGCGCCCGAGTCCGCGATCCTCGTGCTCGGCGCCGACGACGTGCGCGGCATGATCGACCGGCTCGGCCCGACGGCGCTCGGGCGGATGTGGGCCGACCCATCGCTCGCCGAGCAGGTGAAGGCGATGAAGGATGGCTTCAGCGAGGTCATCAAGGAATCCGCCACCGCGGCGGGCATCGATCCCGCGACCGTCTCGTGGCCCTCGAGCTTCGGCGTCGCCGTGATGGCGGAGATGGACGAGGAACTCGGCATCCCGTCGCCGCAGTACGTCTTCTTCTGCGACTGGGCGGCCGAGGCGGAGAACGCGTCGAAGATGCTCGAGGCCTACCTCGCCGACGTCGAGAAGAAGGCGAAGGCGGCGGGCGACGAGGTGAAGATGGAGGAGGTCCGCGGCCGCCGCGTGCTCGTCCTCCAGGAGAAGCCCGCGGAAGCTGGCGACGGCATGGGTGAGGACGGCATGGGTGAGGACGGCATGGGCGAGGATGGCATGGACGCGTTCGGCGGCATGGGCATGATGCCCGACTTCGGACCTACCGAAACCTGCCTCGTCCACGACGGCGGCCGCATCTTCGCGGCGAGCTCGGTGGCGACGATGGACATGCTGCTCGGTCGCGTCGACGGCGCGCGCGAGAAGGCCTTCGGCGACAGCGCCGTCTTCGGCGGCGCGATGGAGGTGGTCGGCGGCAAGGGCGACCTCTACGGCGTGCTCGCCACCGCGAACGTCAAGCCGCTCCTCGGCGCGTTCCCTCCGTTCATGATCGTCGAGCCGCTCGTGCAGCGCTTCTTCGGCGACATCAAGGCCTGGAGCGTCGGCCTGCACCTCAAGGAGGGCGTGATCGAGCAGAACATCGGCATCTACGTGCCGGACGGCAAGGTCGGACTGCTGTCGCTCGTCGACGCGCCGAGCGCGCCGTCGGCGCCGCCGGCGATCGTGCCCGCGGACGCGCTCAGCTATGGACGGATCAACGTGCGCTTCGACCGCGTCGTCGGCATGCTCGACGAGGCGATCGGCAGCCTTCCGCCCGATCAGGCGGAGATGATCAAGCCGCAGCTCGACATGTACCGCCCGGCGATGACGGCCGCGTTCGCGGCGCTCGGACCCGAGGTGCACCTCTGGTCGGTCGAGGGCGGCGAGGATCCGCTGGCGCAGGCTGGCACCGTCACCGCGATCACGATGAAGAACGACAAGGAGAGCGCCGCGGCGGTGAGCGATTTCATGAACCTGATCCCGCTCGGCCTCCAGTCGCGCGACTTCAACGGCATGACGATCATGTCCGACGAGTTCTCGCCGGTCGCGGTCGGCATCGGCGGCGGCTACCTCGTGCTCGGCGAGACGAAGAGCGTCGAGCAGGCGCTGCGCTCGATCGATGCGAAGGGCGAGCAGGGACTCGCGGGCGATGCGAAGTACAACGCGTCGATCGCGGCGCTCGGCAAGGAACCCGTCGTCGGCATGGCCTGGTGGGACATGGCGCGTCAGATCACGCTGATGGAGGGCGCGATGGACGCGATGTCCGATCAGGTCAACGCCGCCGCCGGATTCGGCGAGGACTTCCTCCCGGGGCTCGATCTCGGCGATGGCGGCATCGGCGGCTTCTCGAAGCTCTTCACGAAGGAGGTCGTGGAGCGCTGCGTCGGCGACGCGATCCTCGACTTCACGTCGACGAAGGCCGGCTTCATGACGCGCTACCGCGCGATGCCGCCCGCGGCGAAGTGACCGGTCGATACGAACTGCGCACGACGCCCCGCGGTTTCCGCGGGGCGTCTTGCGTTTGAGTCTCGTTCGAGCGCTCCCCTCGATCGCGAGTTCGAGCCGTCGGGGTCGCGAGGCTCGGTCGGC
>JBIIYI010000274.1:0-4589 GCA_044346895.1 Phycisphaerales bacterium | reverse complement strand
TGTCGCGCTGGAAGCCGAGCTTCTCGAGGCCGAGTCGCGCGCTGTCGGGCCGCAGAATACGGAGCACGACGCTCTCGCCGTGCACCGCGGGGCATGCCGACACGCGGAAGTCGACGACCGTCCCGTCGATCGTCATCTTGATGCGGCCGTCCTGCGGGATGCGGCGCTCGGAGATGTTGACGCCCGCCATCAGCTTGAGACGGGCGAGGATCTGATTCTGCATCTTCTTCGGAATCTCGTCGCGGACGATGCAGACGCCGTCGATGCGGTACCGGAGGATCACCTTGTCCTTGTACGGCTCGACGTGGATGTCGCTCGCGCGCCCCTGCACGGCCTCGACGATGAGGCGGTCGACGAGACGGACGATGCCGGACTCGTTGGCGCCCGCGTCCGAGTCGAGCGAACTGTCGCGCGAGGCGTCGCGCGAACTGTCGCGCGAGGCGTCGCGGGAGCGGTCGATCGAACTCGTCACGAGCTGCTTCTCGAAGCTCGGCCCCGAGGTCGCGCCCGAGATGTACTCGGCGAGCTGGGTGCGCGACGCGATGCCGCCGACGTCGGTCTTGCCGACCGTCATGCCGATCGCGTCGATCGCCGCGAGGTCGAGCGGGTCGTGGACGAGGAGGAGAAGCGTGCTCTTCTCCCGCCGCATCGACACCATGGTGAACTTCTTCTGGAGATCGTCCTTGAGCAGGCTGCGGTCGATCTTGGTCGCGGCCTCCGGCTTCGAGAGGTCGACGAACTCGACGCCGAACTGCTCCGCGAGCGCCTTGGCGACCTGCACCTCGGTGCAGACCCCCTGCTCGACGAGCACCTCGCCGACGCGCTTGCCGGAATCCCTCGCGGCGGTGATCGCCGAGACGATCTGGTCCTGCGCGGCCGATCCGTGATCGATCAGGATCTCACCGATCTTCTTCTTGCTCTTGCGTGCCAATTTCGGATCTCCAGAGATGCACCCCCGGGCAATACCGGGGAGAGTCTCGTAGTATCGCCCATCGGCCGTGCCGCCGCAACCGTCGACCGCCGATGGATTTGGATCCCGAAGGGCTTCGACCAAATCCATCCGCCCCTCGTCTGGCGGCGACGGCGGTCGGAAGCGGCGCGTTCACCGAGGTCCGGGTCCCGCCGCGCCGCACGTTGCGTCAAGCGCGGAATCGGTGAAAGTACCGTCCCCACCCCGTGAAGCGCGCCCCGTGAAGCGCACCCCGTGAAGCGCGCCCCGTGAAGCGCACCCCGTGAAGCGCGCCCCGTGAAGCGCACCCCGTGAAGCGCACCCCGCTCGACCGTCCCCGAGGCACTTCGATGACGCTTGAACCCGCCGGTCCATCCTCACGACGCGAGGCCCCTCCGCTGCGGGTTCTCGTGACGGCCGGCCCGACCGAGGAGCCGATCGACGAGGTGCGGTTCGTCGGCAACCGCTCGTCCGGCAGGATGGGCGTGGCGCTCGCGCGCGCGCTCGCGGACGTCGGCGCCGAAGTCCGGCTCGCCCTCGGACCGGTTCGCATCGCGCCGCCGGAGCACGATCGCATCGCGGTGGTTCCGTTCCGCACTTCGCGGGATCTCGAGGCGCTGCTGCGACGCGAGCTGCCCGAAGCCGACCTCGTGGTGATGGCCGCGGCGGTCGCCGACTACCGTCCGAAGCACGTCCTCTCGGGCAAGTTGCGCCGCGAAGGCTCGGGAATCACGCTCGACCTCGAGAGCGTCCCGGACCTCCTCGCGACCACCCGTCCCGCGCGGAAGCCCGGTTCGACCGTGATCGGCTTCGCGCTCGAACCCGTCGATCTCCTGCGCGCGTCGGCGCTCGCCAAGCTCGAGCGCAAGGACCTCGCGGGCATCGTCGCCAATCCACTCGAGACGATGGACGCGCACGACGTCGAGGGCACGCTTTTGCTTCGCGATGGAAGCGTGCGGACCCCCGACGACCGGCTCTCGAAGGACGCCTTCGCCCGCTGGCTCGCGCCCATCCTCCTCTCGCTCGCGCACGCGGCGCCATCGACGCGCTCCTGAGCGCCCGCCACACCCTCGAACTTGGGGCTTCTCCCTGCCCGGACGTGCCGCACGCGACGTCCCCGATCCACTACATTCCGCGCCATGCAGATTGGAATGATCGGGCTCGGGCGCATGGGCGCAAACATGGTTCGCCGTCTTCTCAAGGGAGGGCACCAGGTCGTCGTGTTCGACGTGAACGCGAAGGCCGTGGCCGAACTCGCGACCGTCGGCGCCACTCCGTCGGCGAGCGTCGCGGAACTCTGCGCCAAGCTCGCAGGCCCCCGCCACGTCTGGCTGATGCTGCCGGTCGCCTTCGTCGACGGCACGATCGCCGAACTCGCGAAGCACCTCGCGAAGGACGACTGCGTCATCGACGGCGGCAACAGCCACTACATCGACGACATCCGCCGTGCCAAGGAACTCGCGGCGAAGGGCCTCCACTACGTCGACGTCGGCGTGTCGGGCGGCGTGTGGGGCCTCGAACGCGGCTACTGCCAGATGATCGGCGGCGATGCGCAGGCGGTCGCCCGCCTCGACGGCGTCTTCCGCACCCTCGCGCCCGGCCTCGGCGAGATCAGCCGCAATCCGGACGGCGCGAAGCTCGGCACCGCGGAGTCGGGCTACCTCCATTGCGGCCCCGCCGGCGCCGGACACTTCGTGAAGATGGTCCACAACGGCATCGAGTACGGCCTCATGGCCGCCTACGCGGAGGGGCTCGGCATCCTCCGCCACGCGAATCTCGGCAAGCAGTCGCAGGAGCACGACGCCGAGACGACGCCGCTCCGGCACCCCGAGCACTACCAGTACGACTTCGACCTCGCGGCGATCACCGAACTCTGGCGCCGCGGAAGCGTGGTCGGCTCGTGGCTCCTCGACCTCACCGCGCAGGCGATGGCGAAGGACCAGAACCTCGCCCAGTTCAGCGGTCGCGTGAGCGACTCGGGCGAGGGCCGGTGGACGCTCGCGGCCGCCAACGACGAGGGCGTGCCCGCGCCCGTCCTCGCGGCGGCGCTCTTCGGCCGCTTCGCCTCGCGCGGCAACGCCGACTACACCAACAAGGTGATGAGCGCGCAGCGCTTCGCCTTCGGCGGGCACCTCGAGAAGCCGCACGCCTGAGCGAACGGCGCGCGGCGCGAACAACGACGTCATCCGGGAGGCGCGCATGCTCCGCGACGAGGCGGCACGACTTCGACTGCTGACCGACGAACGGCTCCGACTCTACCTCTGGATGACGCTCGGGCTGCTCGCCGTGCGGCCGTTTCTCGAGGCGACGCCCGCCCTCCTCGCGATCGACACGGCCTTCGTGGTGCTGCTGATCGCGGTGGTCCGGAAGCTGTTCCGATCGCACGTCGTCCTCGGGCTAGGACTCGTCCTGCTCGCGCTGACGATGGCGGCGCGACTCGCGCGCGCGTTCCACGCGGAGTTCGACGAGGCGCCGTGGATCTCGTCGCTCGCGACGCTCTCGAGCGTGCTCTCGTGCGTCTTCGTGGCGTTCGTCCTCTTCCTGCTCCTCGTCTACGTCATCCGCGCCCCGCGCCTGACGCACAACACCGTGCTCGCGGCGATCGTCGCATACGTCCTGATCGCGGCGCTCGCGGGATTCCTCTACCTCATCATCTACGAGCGCGACCCGGGGGCGTTCAACATCGACCTCGCGCTGGGAACGGCGGAAGTGCAGTTGCGGTACTTCTCGACTACCACGCTCACGACCGTCGGCTTCGGCGACATCGTGCCCCGGTCGCAGGCCGCCCGCGCGGTCGCGGCGCTCGAGGCGCTCTGCGGACAGCTCTACCTTGCGGCGATCGTGGCGCGGATCATCGGCCTTCAGGTCGCGCGGGCGTCCTCGCAGGGCGATCGGGCCGGCGCGGACATGCGGTGAGGCGATCCCTTCCCCACGGTGCGCGACGCCATCCGGCTCGGGTAGTATTGCGACGGGCCCGTGGCGAAATCGGCAGACGCAGCGGACTTAAAATCTGCGGCCGCAAGGCATGTGGGTTCGATCCCCACCGGGCTCATTCGCGTAGTCAGGTCGGCCCTCGCGTCCGAGGGCGGGACATGGGCGACAGACGGTCGGAGAATCAGACGCGTCGGCTGCATCGATGGCCTCGCCCCGGCCGAACCGCCCTCCCCCGAGACGCTTTCCCACGAAACGCTTTCCCACCAGATGACGGAACCGCTCCATGCGCATCGCGATCTCCCTTCTCATCCTCAGCCTCGTCGTCGTCCCCATCACGTTCCTCGCGTACGGCTCTTCGCCTTGGAACGACGCGGGCCCGGCGACTTCGCTCGAGGCGTCGCTCGCATCGAACGGCATGCGACTCGCATCGGCCGCCGACGATGGTGCGACGAGCGTGACGGCCGACTCCCCTCCGTCCTCAGGCGGGGGCTCGGGCGGGGGCTCAGGCGGGGGCTCGCCCGAAGCCACGGACGCCCAGAGCGTCGCCCCCAACGCATCGAAGACTGACTCAACCACGACTGACTCAGGCACGACCGACTCAGTCACGACCGACCCAGCCGCCACCGACCCAGCCACGACCGACCCCACCCGCACCGACTCCACCTCCATCATGTACTCGCGCTCCGGCTACAACGTCACTCCCTAT
>JBIIYI010000273.1:0-4590 GCA_044346895.1 Phycisphaerales bacterium | reverse complement strand
GGCGCGAAGATGCGCGCTCCGGGCATCTTCGACGCACCGACGGAACGGCTCACGATGCGTCGCATCGGAGGCTGGCTGCTGATCTCGCCTGCCCCCGGCGGGGAGGAGGCGCTCGCGGAGGCGTCACGGCGGATCGCGGTCGAGGATGCGGAATCGAGCCTTCTCGGGGAACCGCTCGCCCAGCGCCTCCTCGTCTCCGATGCGCCGGTCCGGGTCTTCATCCGCCACGATGCTCCGATCGGTGGTGCGACCACGATCGGCATCCGCACCCGCGGTGAAGGCGGCGACGGCACGGTGGGGCGGCGGGGCCTGCGGGCCGAGATCGACGGGGTCTACGACGAACCGCCGATCGGCGAACCGAATCTGGTGGGAGCGCTCGACGGTGCGCTCATCGGCGCGCTCGAGAAGCGCGCGGTCTTCGCGGTCTCGAATCCCGCGACCGGCGCGCCGACCGCGAACGACGCGTTCTGGCTCGCGATCCTGCCTGAACTCCGTCCGTCTCCCACGATGCGCGCCAACCTCGCGGGCGAACGGCTCGTGCTCGTCGGCGCATCTCCTCGGCGCACGGCTCCGGCACTCGCCGTGGCGTGGCGCGTCGACGATGCGCCGCAGGCGGCCCATGATCAGGAGCACCACATGCGCGGCGTGCTGTGCGGGCTCGCACGTGGAGTCGAGGCCGCTCCGGAGGGATCCGATGCCGACGGCGAGGATCGCCCGATGCGCGATCCCGCGCAGGACCGCCCCGTGGGCGTCGAGCGCGAGAAGGCGCGTACGCCGGATGCGGGTGCGGGCACCGCGGTTCCGATCGTGGCTGAGGCATCGGGCCCGCGTTCGTCGCCCCTCCTCGGCCCGTTCCTCGACCGCTACCTCGGCTCTCCCTTCAAACTCGGGGATGCGGTGCTCTGCTGGGAGACGGTCGTCACGCCCTGCGGCGGCTGGCAGCTCTACGCCAGCGATCCCGAGTGGCTCGCGGATGTCGCCCGTGAACTCGCCGTGTCGAGCTGTTCCGAAGAGGGGAAGCGGAAGGCCGGTGGAGTGGGCTTCTGCGATGGACCGCGCGCGGCGGGGGTGCTCCGACGCTGGAGGCCGCTCGCGAGCGATCAGCCCGGCGATCGCGTCGCCCGTGGCATCGAGGCGCTCGCGACCACGGTCGAGGAACTCGGCCGGCTTCGCTTCATGTACACGGCGCCCGGTGCGGGACGGCTGCACGCGACCATCGAACTGGAGCCGCTCGGACGGCTGTCGAGCGAAGGCGCAGCCGGCCAGTCGCCCCTGCGGAACTCGACGACGACCTCGACCTCGACGCGCTCGGGTGGCGGGCGTCCGTGACGAACGAGATCGGCGCTTCGCTGCTGCGCGCGACGCGAGCTGACGTGCTTCTCGCCGCTTCCCGGCACCCGCTGATGCCGCGCCTCGCGGCCGGATTGGAGTCGACCGCGCGGGAGGGAGACGAGACCCGGCTGCTCCTCGTGAGCGGCGGCGGCGACTCGATGGCCCTCCTCGTCGCATGCGCGGCGATCGGGCGACGACGCGGCTCCCGCGCCGAGTTCGCCGTGCTCTCGATCGACCATGGACTGCGCGCGGGTTCGGCGCAGGAGGTCGAATCCGTGCTCGCGACCGCGCGGGACCTCGGCTTCGAACGGACGTTCGGGCGCCGGGTGGAGATCGCACCCGGGACGAACGTGCTGGATGCCGCGCGCGCCGCGCGATACGAGGCCGCGATCGAACTCGCGCGCGCGCTGCAGGGCGCCACGCTGGTCGTGGCGCATCAGGCCGACGATCGCGCCGAGTCGTTCCTCATGGCGCTCGCCCGACGTGAAGGGCTCGGCGCATGCACGAAACTCCTGCCTTGGCGCGCGTTTCCCGACTGGGAGGGTGCCGAGATCGCGCGGCCGCTGCTCGGCCTCACGCGCGCGGAGCTCCGCCTCTTCCTCCGCGACTGCGGCGTCGCGTGGTTCGAGGATCCGTCGAACGACGCGCACCGTCGGGGGTTCCTGCGAAGCGATCCCGCATCGCGGCGGCTCGTCGGCGAGATCGCGCTCGGCATGGCGGACGCGTGCGACGAGGCGGCGGAACTGCTCGCGCTTCGGGATGAACTCGTCGAGCGCGCGCTCGTGAGCGGTCGGTCGGAAGGCGAGGTGCCGGCTCGGATGGCGCGGTCCTGTCGACGCGAGGCGTTCGATGCGCTTCCGATCGCGGCACGGCGCGCGCTGCTTGCCCGTCTCGCGCGCGCTGCGGGCGTGAGCATCGCGCGCGAGAGCCTCGTCGCCGCGGCGGCGACGGCGTCGCGCACCCCGCGTCGGTGGAACTGTTCCCACGGAAGCGAACTCCGGATCGGAGCCGAGACGGTCGAGATCGCGCGGGTCGGACACCCGGAGGTGCGGTGCGACGAGGCTACTGCTCGAGCAGGCACTCGCCCTTGAAGCGGTCGCTGACGCACGTCACCACGCCATCCTCGATCTTGACGACCATGGGCGAAGCGACGAGGTAGTTCGGTCCGGGAGCGAGCAGCAGCGGTTCGCAGCCGACGCACTCGATCGGCTCGTGTTCCTCGCCCGAATCGGCGACCGGAACGCCATCGGCCGGCGGGATCTCGACCGTGAGGACCTGCTCGATGCGAGGCACCGCGAAGAACTGGCGGAAGATCGAGTGGCACGCGCTGCAGTTGGGCATGTAGAAGACGACGAACGTGGTCTTCCCGCGCGCGCGCTCCGCGAGGGTGGGCAGATAGTCCGCGATCGGCGTCTCCTCGACGCGCCGCCCGACGTACGGGTGCATGTCGAAATCGATGTTGACGACCTTCGGCGCCTGCGCGGCGGGCTCGACCGACTTCGGACTGTTCGGATCGGTCGCGCGGGCGGCCGCGCCGCCGATCGCGGTCGCGAGGGCGATCAGGCCGAGCGCAGTCCACGCGGGGGAGAGTCCGCGCCGCGCGCCGGGTTCGAGCGGCTTGGCGCGAACCGCGAGCAGGAGGAGGGTGCCCGCGACGACCAGCGCGAGGAGCGGGAATCCGAGTCCTCCGGCCGTGAAGGCGCGGGAGACGCAGGCGAGCGCGATGAACGCCGCGATCGCCGAGGCGAGCACGGGAAGGACGCGGTTTCCGCCGCCGACGCCGAAGAAGAGGATCACGACCGAGGACGCCGCCGTCGCGGACGCGATCAGGCGCGCGCACAGTTCGGGCGTGTAGTCGAAGAGCGCCCGGAGGATCTCCACGATCGGATCCGGAACCGCATCGACACCGCCTCGGAACTGGAGCACGGAGGCGAGTGCGAGCGCTGCCGCGACGAGGAGCGACACGACCCTGGTGCGGCGGATGAACGGGACTTCGGGCGCGAGCGGCATCGTCTGGATCACTCGTTGAACTTGAGGCACGCCTCGAGGGCGGCCATGTCGTCGACGTTCTCGACCACGCACTCGACGACGCCATCGTTGATGGCGAGGACGATCGGCGTGGCGATCACGTAGTTCGGGCCCTTCACGAGGGAGACCTTCGCGCACTCGTCGCAGGGATTCCCGAGGATGTTGTTGGGGTCGGCGTCGGGAATCGCGACGGTGAGCGACGGATGCTTGAGCTTGCCTGTGAAGTGCGTCGACAGCAGTTCGAAGCAGTGGTCGCAATCCTCGCGGTAGTAGACGACGATCCAGCGCCCCTTCAGGAAGTTCGCCGGCAGTTTGTTCTCCATGAGGAGCGCGAAGGGGATCTCCGCGAGCGGCTTGCCGACCGCTTCGCTGAACTCCGCGACGTAGAAGTTCTTCAGGGTCGAAGGCGGCCCCGGCCAGGTGGCGGCGGGCTTCTCGGGGGTCGGCGTCGGGGGCGCGTCGACCGGCTTCGCGGGCTCCGTGGCACCGCCCGCGGCAGCCCCTGTCGAGGAGGTCTTCGGGAAGACCGAGTCATACTCCGCCGCGTTCGTGCGATCCGTGCAGACGCCCGTCACGACGCCGTCCTTCATGCGCACGATGACCGGCGTCCGGAACACGTACTCGGGGCTCTTGCCCTTGTTGGTCTCGCCGGCGCGCACATGGAACAGCTTCCGCTCCTCGCAGCCGTTGCAGGGCATGCCGAGCATCGTTCCGCGCGCGTCGGGGACGTTGACCTTCATGACGCGCTCGGCGCGGGGCTCGGCGAACGACGCGCGGAACATCGACTGGCAGTCGGAGCAGTCCTGACGCGAGAAGACGACGAGCCAGTCGCCCTTCTCGAAGTCGGCGGGCATGGGGCCTTCGATCGCGAGCGCGAGCTTCTGATCGCGCAGCGGCTTGCCGACCCAGTCCTTCCAGCGCGGGAAGTACGTCTTGTCGTACTTGGTCGGCGGCGGCGGCCACGGGCCTGCGATGCCGGTCGCAGGCGGTGGCGTCGTGGGGGAGGTCGCCGGTGGCGTCGTGGCCGGCGTCGGCGTCTCAGTGGAGCCTTCGGCTTCGGATGGCGCCACCGGAGCGGTCGCGGCCGCGTTGCCGGAACCCTCGGGAGTCGACTGCGCCGCCTCCGGTTCCGGGAGCGCGAACACGGCGACCAGGCCGATCGCGAACGTGGCGATCACCGGCGCGAGCGAGCCGACGCGCGCCCTCGGCGCGAGGAAGAGCGCGTTGGCG
>JBIIYI010000272.1:0-4607 GCA_044346895.1 Phycisphaerales bacterium | reverse complement strand
TCGTCGAGGCCGCCGACGAGCTTCGGAATCGTGCTCGTCGAGTGCGACTTGCGACCCGGATCCTCGCGCTCGGGGCTGAACGCGCCGAACACGTCGCGCCCGATCTCGAGCGTCTTCGCGCGATCGCCGGCCGCGGCCATGATGGCGGGCATCATGTCGTCGCGTGTCGTGCGCGGATAGGTCGTCGACTCGAGGATGACGAGCTGGCCCGGACGGAGCGTCTTGCCGATCGCCTCGGCCGTCTGCAGGATGTAGGAGATGTCCGGCTCCCAGTGCTTCCCGAGCGGGGTCGGCACGCAGATGATGATGACGTCGGCCTCGCCGAGGCGACCGAAGTCGGTCGTACCCTCGAAGCGCTTCGAATCACGCAGCGACGTGATGAGTTCGTTGCCGAGGTGGACGAGGTAGTTCCGACCCTCGCGGATCGCGTCGATCTTCCCCTGGTCGATGTCGAAGCCGAGGATCGGCAGCCCGCCCTGGTGCAGGGCGTGCGCGAGCGGAAGGCCGACGTACCCGAGGCCGATGACGCCGATCTTGGCCTCGCAGCGCTCGATGCGGGAAAGGAGGTTCGACGCGGTGCTGTTCATTGTTGAGGACATGTCTGTTCCTTGATGGGGCGGCACTCTATCGGCCGACGGTGTGATGATCGTCAGAACGATCCGCAAGTCTTCGGTGAATCGGAACACCGCCGTCTCAACCGGTTATCGACACCCGAGGACGGTCGCTCGTCGGCGCGCCCCCGGGATGAACCGACTTCGGCAGTTCCTGCAGGTTGGCGGCCGAGCGGTTCTCGCGGGAGAGTTCGTCGAGGCACATCGACCACGTCTCGCGCTCGAAGCGCAGGAGCGTGATGACCTCCTCGACCTTCGCTGCGTCGCGCGACATGCTCGACTCGACGAGCGTCCGGTAGAGGAAGGTGTACAGCGCGCCGAGGCGCTCGCAGAGCTCGCGCGACTGGTCCGGGCGCAGCGCGTTGAGGAGTTCGAGGAGGATGGCCTGGGCCTTCGTCGTTCCCTCGAAGCTCGACTCGTAGTCCTTCGTCTCGTAGCCGCGCTTGGCCTGCTCGGCGAAGCGGATCGCCCCGTCGAGCAGCATCAGGCGAAGTTCCGCGGGGCTCGCGGTCATCACCTTGGTGCGGAGGTACGCCTGGGATCCGGCTTGGTTCTGCATGGCCATCGGGACTCTGATCGGCGGTTCGGGTGCTCGACTTTCGCGCTCGTCAACCCATCAGCGCGACATTCGAGGCGAGCGAGCCGAGGGACGATTGCTGCGTCTGCAGCTTCGCCAGGGTCGACTCCATCGCGGAGAACTGGGCGATGTAGCGGGCGCGCTTCGTCTCGAGCCGGGCATCGAAGCGGTCGAGGCGCTCCTTGAGCGAGTCGAGCTGACCCTGCATGCCGCGATCGGCGATCGTGGTGACGCCGTCGACGGAGTTGGTCAGCTTCTTCAGCAACTGGTCGAAGAGGTCGCCGAAGCCGAGCTTCGAGTAGGAGGTCGTCGTCTGCTCGACGGTCACGCCCGAGACGGGCGAGTTCGACGAGGTCGACTGGATCTCGAACGCCGTGAAGAGCTCCTCGACCGCCGCGGGATCGGTGTCGTAGGCGGCGCGGAACTTCTCCTCGTCGAACTGGAGCTGGCCTTCCTTGCCGAAGCGGATGCCGACCTGCGAGAGGTAGCGGTAGCGACCCTCGACGCCCTTCGCCGGCCCCTGCGCGGTCTGGATGATCTGCTGCCGGACGCGCGCGACGACGGGGTTCCCGAGGAGCGGTCCCTTCTTCTGCGTCTCGTCGTCGTACTTGTCGTAGCCGGCGATGCGGCCGAGCGCGTCGTTGACCGTGGTGACGAGCTGCTTCACGCCGTCGACCATGCCGACGAGATCGCGCGCGACCTCGACCGACACCGTGGCCCCCGCCTTCTTCGCATCGACCTCGAGGCCGGACACGACGTCCTTGAAGGTGTTGGTCGCGCTCGTGTAGAGGAAGCTCGTCGACGGGTCGCCGCTTCCGAGGAAGAGCGACGCGTCGCGCCCCTCGCTCGTGCGGACCATGCCGAGATCGATGGACCCCGAATCGATCAGCAGCTGGCCGCGCGACCCTCCCACGGTCGAACTGATGCTCAGCCGGAAGGGCTGCGTCCCGCTTCCGGCGTTGACGATCGAAGCCGCGATCGGGATCTTCGCCTCGTTCAGCTTGCGCACGACGTCCGCGAGCGTGTCGGTGGTCTCGAGGTCGACCGTCTTCTCGAGCGAGCCGACGAGATTCGCCCCGGCCGACGCGGCCTGACCGGCGAGTCCGAGCCCCTTCGCGACCGCTCCGTTCACGTCGGCAACCTTGATCGCGGACGACGGCGTGCCGGTGTTCGTGTCGACGAGCTCGATGCCGTCGCCGGTCGAGTTCAGCCGCGCCTCGACGAAGAGCCCGCGCGAGTTGATCTCGCTGATGACGTCGTAGACCGTGGTCGCGCTCGCGTCGATGTCGACGACCGAACTCTCGCCGCTCGAGTCGGTGATGCGGAATGTCCCCGTGCCGACGCCCTTGCCGAACGCAAGCGACGAGAGCTTCGTGCCCAGCGCGAGATGCTGACGATCGAGGTCGCCGCCGCGCACCACGTCGCCGTTCGCGGCACCGCCGAGTCCGAGCACCGACGCCGCGCTACCCGTGATCGACATCGTTCCGGTGCCGTCGCCCACGTCGCGCGCGAGCAGTCCGCGACCGCTGTCGGAGACCTCGAGGCGCACGTCGACGCCGTTGTCCTTCGCGAGCGCGTTGACCGCGCGCACGAGGCCGGCGACGGTGTCGTGCGCCGCGAAGGCGCTGAAGTCGAGGGTGTTGCCGTTGCGGTCGGTGAGGGTGAGCGTGCCGGGTGCGCCGATGCCGGCGCCGCCGAGAAGCCGCGACGTGCGCACGGTGCCGATGGCCGCCGCGATGCGCGAGCCCGTGACGCTTCCGGTTCCCGTCGATCCGAAGAGGCCGAGGTCGCGCGCGGTGCGCTCGCCGACCGCGGCACCGAACGACGAACCGTCGGTCGTTCCGCCGAGGACCTCGATGGCGGCGCCCGGTGCCGCGGTGAGCGTGAGTCCCGTTCCGGATGCGCCGATGCTCGCGGTCACCGCGCCGCCGGTCTGATCGGAGATGCGCGCGATGATGTCGTCGATCGTCGATGCGCGCGGAGTCGCGACCTTGTTGCGGACGACGCTGCCCGTGAGCGTCGTCGGTCCGGTGTCGATCGCGCCGGTGAAGATGCCGAGATCCTTCGCGGTGCGATCGAGATTCGGTCCGGTGCCGAGCACCTTGACCGGTCCCGCTCCACCCATGCCGTCGGTGACGACGAATCCCTTTCCATCGCCGCGCAGCGAGACGACGACCTGCCCCGCGCCGAGTTCGGCCTCGAGCTCCGCGTTGATGCGCGTCAGCATCTCGCCGACGGTCGCGACGGCCTCGTCCTGCGTCTCACCGTCGACGACGACGGCGCCGAGGTTGATTCCGACGGTGACGCCGGTCGACGTGACGACGCGAAAGTCGTCCGCGTCGGTGGTGTTGATCTTGACGCCGAGGCCGTTGTTGAGATCCGCGAGCTTCGTCGATGCGACGATCGGCTGGTCCTCGCGGCCGAGCGAGATGTCGTAGGTCGTCGCGTCGACCTTGATGCGGAAGTCGACGACGCCATCGCGCACGAAGACGCCGGTGCCGTCGTTGAGCGACGCGAGCGAGGTCGAGCCGCCCATCTGGTTGAGCTGCGCGCCCGAGATCTCCTGCGAGACGTGCGAGCCGCGGATGCCGAGTTCGTCGGCGGTGCGACCCGCGCCGACGTCGTTGATGACGAGCGCGCCCGCGCCGCCGGAGGCGTCGCTGACGACGAGACGCTCGTTCTCGATGTACGCGTCGACCTCGGCGGTGGACGCCGCGTTGATGCGCTCGACGACGTCGTTGAGCGTGACGGCCGTCGAGAGATCGATCGTGTCCTCGCGACCGAGTCCGTCCTTGATCGTGATCCGTCCGCGCGAGATGCCCTCGCCCCCGCGGAGCTCGCCCAGCGCGATGTCGCGCTCGAGTCCGGCATCGCCCCATTCGAAGCTGAGGTTGTCGAGTCCGAGCGGCGTGGCATCCTTCGTCGCAAAGCCGCGCGACAGCACCTGGCTCGTCGACACGAGGCGGCCGACGGTGAACTGATAGGTCCCCGGAGGCGTGTCCTTCGAGGCGCGCGCCGCAAGCGCCGTCTCGTCGGCGCTGGTCGCTGTCATGGTGGTGAAGACGTTCCCGAGCCGCAGCTTCGAGGCCGCGTTGCGCAGGTTCAGGAGGCGCGCGTTCACATCGAGCAGCGCCGTCTTCGACGCCTGCAGGGTGTTCATCCGCGCCTGGATCGGGATCTTGCCGCGGCTCTCGAGCGCAAGCAGCTGCTCGATGATCTGCGACGAGTTGATCCCGCTGACGAGGCCGATGCCGGTCGAGATGCCAGACATGCGCGAAAACCGCCTTTCGGGCGCTCGGGGGCAAGCGCCGTGCCCGGCCTCGGAGCGCGGAAAGTGCCTTACGCCGCCCTGTTCATCGGCTCGAAGTCGTCCCGATCTTGGCGGTCGTCTGAGAGGGAACCGGGATTCCAGGTGGGCA
>JBIIYI010000271.1:0-4619 GCA_044346895.1 Phycisphaerales bacterium | reverse complement strand
AAGTTGCCGCCCTTCGAGGCGATGTCGACGAGCTTCCGGATGAGGTCGGTCGACGACTTCCAGTTCGCGTCCGACTTCTTGTACCCCCACGTGTCGTTCATCGTCATGCACGTCTCCCAGTCGACGCCCGCCGGGAGGCCCGTCGCCGGAATCTGCTGCTCGGGCGTGCCGTAGTCGCCGCGGTAGTCGCCCTCGCGGGTGATGCCCTCCATGCCCGAGCGGCCGGTGTCGACGCGGTTGTTGACGATGATGTCCTTGTCGAGCGCGCGGCAGTAGTCGTAGAGGTCCTTCCCCATCTCGTGGGTCCACGTGCCTTCCCACTCGCCGTCGAACCAGAGGATGCCGACGTCGCCGTAGCGGCCGCTCGTGAGTTCCTTCAGCTGCCCCTTCATGTACGCGATGTAGCGCTGGTAGTCGGCGCCGTCGGTCGGCCGCGCATCCCACGCGCGGCGCGGGAGGTAGTCGGGGTGGTGCCAGTCCATGATCGAGTGGTAGAAGCACAGGCGGATGCCGGCCTCCGCGCACGCGTCGGCGAGCTCCTTCAGCGGGTCGCGCGGCGCGAACGCGGAGCCGCCGACATCCCAGTCGGTGAGCGCCGAATCCCACAGGCAGAAGCCGTCGTGGTGCTTCGATGTGATGACGATGTACTTCATGCCCGCATCCTTCGCGATCGCGACCCATGCCTTCGCGTCGAACTTCACGGGGTTGAACCGCTTGCCGAGGACTTCGTAGTCCTCGGGCCTGATCTGCGCGTTCGAGAGGAGCCACTCGCCGATGCCGCGCACGGGCTTCCCGTTCCATTCGCCCGCGGCGGTCGAGTACGCGCCCCAGTGGATGAACATGCCGAACTTCGCCTCGCGGAACCAGCGCATGCGCGCGTCGTGCTCCTCGGGGGTCTCGTTCACGAGGTTGACGCCGCCGTAGCGGGGGAGTTCCTGCTGGGCATGGAGGGCGGTCGCGAAGACCGGAAGCACCGAGGCGAGAAGGGCGATCGTGCGCATGGCGCGCATGGTACGGGCGAGGCGTGGCCGGGCGCGCGCTGCGGCGGAGACCACGCGCCGCGGCGGAGACCACGCGCCGCGGCGGATACCCTGCGCGCATGTCGACCGCGAAGGACCTCGTGAAGACCGAACGCCGCATCTACGTGACGGCCGACTCGCACTTCCGCCACGCCGACGCGCTCTCGATCTTCGGACGGCCGTTCGCGACCGTCGACGAGATGGACGAGGCGCTGATCCGCGGGATCAACGAGGTCGTCGGTCCGAAGGACGTGCTCGTCCATCTCGGCGACTTCATGGTGAAGGGCGGCGGACGCGCGTGGGACGAGACCGAGCTTGCGCATGCCGAACGACTGCGCGACCGGATCGCGTGCCGGCGCATCCATCTCCTGCGCGGCAATCACGATCCGCAGGGCGAGAAGCGCTTCGACCGACTGTTCGAGTCGGTCGACGACATCGTCAGCGCGCGCGGGATCGCGGGCGTCGACGAGCGGATCGTGATGTTCCACTACCCGATCGATCAGTGGCAGGGTCGCCCGAACGGCGGGTTCCACCTGCATGGACACGTGCACGGCCACGGCGCGGCGCTGTCGCGGCGGTTCGACGTCGGCGTCGACGTGCACGTGAACGCGTGGCGTCCGCGCGCGCTGGTCGATCTGATCGCCACGCTCCGCAACGACCCGCCGAGCGGATTCGTGCGCGCGTGAGGGTAGCCTTCGGCGCGGACGCGCCGGGGTCGTGCACCACGATGGCGATGCGGGATCACGGGATCACGGGATCGCGGGAGAACTGGATCACGGGCACGCGCCCCACGCGGAGAGCAGGATCCCGAGGTCCGCGCCGCCGACGATTCCGTCGCAGTCGAGGTCGCCGGCGCCCGTCGCCCAGCCGGAGAGCATGGTGGCGAGGTCGTTGGCGCTGACCACACCGTCGCCGTCGAGGTCGGCGGGGCAGTCGTTGAACGCGACGCTGTGCCCGAAGCCGGCCGAGAGTCCCGCGATCGTGCCGATGCCCGCAGGGACCACGACCTGTCCGGATGCGTTGTTGCCCCAGGCGACGACCGAACCGTTCGCAAGCAGGGCGAGCGAGTGCTGTCCACCGGCGGAAACGCCGACGACCCCCGTCAGTCCGGCGGGCACGTTGCACTGGCCCCGGCTGTTGTCACCCCACGCGATGACGTTGCCCGCGCCGTCGTACGCGATCGCGTGCGCGAAGCCCGCGGAGATCCCGGCCATGAAGAGCGGAGTGATGCCGGTCTGGCCGTACTGGTTGTCGCCCCAGCCGTAGACGCGCCCGGATGCGTCGAGCGAGAGCGTGTAGAGGCCGCCCGCCGCGACCGCGGTGGGGATGCCAATCGATGCGGGGACCGTGCACTGGGCGAAGGTGTTGTTGCCCCAGCAGACCACTCCGGTGGGAGTGAGTGCGGCCGAGTGAAAGGCGCCCGCCGAGATCTGGAGCGCGACGCCCGTCGGCGCGTTGAGCTGTCCGTACGTGTTGTCACCCCAGCAGACGATTCCCCCTGCGCCATCGATGGCGACGCTGTGGTGGTATCCGGCCGCGACGGCGGTCGCGAGCGCGAGGGTCGCGGGGGCCGTGGCCTGCCCGAAGGTGTTGTCGCCCCAGCAGACGACCGTTCCACAGGCGTGGATCGCGACGGAGTGCAGTCCACCCGCCGACACGGCGCTGACCTGCGTGATCCCCGGCGCGTTGAGCTGACCGTAGGTGTTGTCTCCCCACGCATGGACCTGCGCGCCGGCCGAGGTCGCGAGGAGGAGCGGAGCGGCGAGGAGCGTCGCCGGCAGCACCCGGCTTCGGACGAGCGGGCTGGCGGCACGAGCGGGCGAGATCGACGACGGGCGTTGCGGATGCGCGAGATGCACGGAAGCCTCCAGTGACCGTCGCGGTGCGTGGATGCGCCGAAGTCGAGCGGTTCGACCCGGTACGGGGGCGGCGGCCGCGGGGAAGGAGGGGCCCCGTCGTGGTTCCGTACAGCCCTTCCGCACTTTTGCGTGCTGCGCGGGGCGCCGACGAGCGCGGAGCGCGGTGCGCCGACGAGCGCGGAGCGCGGTGCAGCGCGAGCGAACGACGCCGGCGTCGGCAGTCGTCTCGTGTGGCATCACATTCGGTGATGGAACGGCGCCGGCGTCGGCGATTCTCGCCATCGTCCTCGCCACCGTTCTCGCCACCATCCTCGTCGTGCGGCTGCGACCTCGCCGCGATGTCGGGCATCTCCCATGCCCGTCGGCAACCATCACGCCGTCGCGCCACCGTTCAGCCGCGCGTCGCGCGCACGCCGAGCGTGCGGTAGATGCGCTGCGTCGCGTCCGACTTGTTCAGCGTGTAGAAGTGGATGCCGGGGATGTCCTTGTCGAGGAGGTCGCGGCACTGCTCGGTCGCCCAGTGGATGCCGGCGTCCTCGATCGCGCGCGCGTCGCCGCGGCAGCGGTCGAGCGCCTTCAGCAGGCTCGCGGGAAAGCGCGTGCCCGCCGCGAGATCGGCCATGCGGCGAAGGCCGGTCGTCGTCGTGATCGGCATGATGCCCGCGATGATCGGCACCTTGATGCGCGCGAGGTCGCAGCGCGCGCGCCAGTCGTGGAACGCGCCGTTGTCGAAGAAGAGCTGCGTCACGATGTAGTCGGCGCCCGCGTCGACCTTCGCCTTGAGGTGCTCGATCTGGACGAGCGTGTTCGGCGTCTCGGGGTGGCCTTCGGGGAAGCCCGCGACGCCGATTCCGAAGCCGCGTCCGCCGTTCACGCCGAGCCGGTCGCCCTCGCGACGGATGAACGCGACGAGGTCGGCCGCGTGCTGGAAGTCGCCGAGCGCGAGGATGCGCGCGCCGGCCGGCGGGTCGCCGCGCAGCGCGAGGATGTTGCCGACGCCGGCCGCGGCGTACATCTCGAGGATCCGGCGGATGTCGTCCCGCGTGTGGCCGAAGCAGGTGAGGTGCGGCACGGGTTCGAGCGCGGTCTCGCGCCGGAGGCGCACGACCAGGCGATGGGTGTTGTCGCGCGTCGAGCCGCCGGCGCCGTACGTCACCGAGACGAAGCTCGGCGCGAGCGGCTCGACCTCGGCGATCGTCCGGTAGAGCGCCTCGAAGCCCGAGTCGGTCTTCGGCGGGAAGAACTCGAAGCTCAGCGACGTGGCGCCACCCGAGAGGATGTCCGCGATGTGCATTCGCGGAGGGTAGCGGAGCCTTCCGCCGGCAACCAACCGTGCCGTACCATGCGGCCCGTGCCCGGAAGGAAGTCCATCCCCCGGCCCGCCGCGCGGCGGCTGAGCCTCTATCTGCGCGAGCTTGCGATGCGGCTCGAGCAGGGGGAGTCCACCGTCAGCTCGAAGGCGCTCGGGCGGTCGCTCGGCCTGACCGACGCGCAGGTGCGCAAGGATCTGGCGATCTGCGGGCACCTCGGGCATCCGGGCCGCGGCTACGTGATCGCCGATCTCGTGGCGAGCCTGCGGACCATCATGGGTCGCGACCGCGACTGGCGCGTCTGCGTCGTCGGAGCCGGCAACATCGGCCGCGCGCTCGTCTCCTACGACCGCTTCCGGCGGGAGGGGTTCGCGATCGCGGCCGTCTTCGACGCCAACCCCACGCTTGCCGGGCAGGAGGTCGGGGGCCTT
>JBIIYI010000270.1:0-4631 GCA_044346895.1 Phycisphaerales bacterium | reverse complement strand
GGTGGCCTGGGTGGCCTCGGAACGCGGCGTGTCGGACACGGCTTCTTCGGTCGCGCAACCGTTGCGCCTGTAGAGAATCGCGGAGGCCGCTTTGGCCTTTCATCGGCAGTTTCCGCGCGTGCGCGCCCTCGGACACCCCGGCCGGGGCGGCCGACGCCGGGAACCCCCCCGTTTCAGGCCCGCCGGGCCGAAAAACCGTGCGCCCCGCCTGCTCCGACGGGTGGCGCGGAACGAGGCGGGGCGCGTGGACGGGAACGTCGATTGGGGTGGCGACCGGATGATCGGAGTGCCGCGGCGAGCCTCAGCGGCTGACCCGGACGCCGCTTCCGATGACGACGAGGACGCGCTCGATCGCCACAGGCTTCCGATGATCGCCCTCGCCCGAGAAGATCTTGTTCTCGAACCGCTCGCGGAGGGCGCTCTCGAGGCGCCGGCGGAGCGTGTCGTGCAGGGGCTCCTGGAAGTGCTGCGGCTCGGCGGTGCGGAAGATCCCGCACACCTCCTCGCGCAGTTCGTTCTTGACCGCCTTGATGGCGTCGTCGACTTCCTTCTCGGCGGCCTTGCGGACCTTGAGATGGATGTCGGCCTTGTACTGGTAGGTCACGCCCGACGCGTCGTTCGAGACGCGGTCGTCGAAGACGAGGACCTCGGTGGTGCCGCTCTCCTCGGGCTTGGCCTCGGCGACCGGCGGCGGCGTGCCCGCCTCGGCATGCTTCGGGCCGCCGAGCGAGAAGACCGCGAACAGGACGCCGCCCTCGATGGCGAGGAGCGCCACCGTGATGAGGGCGAACTTCAATCCGCCCTTCTTCGCCGGAGCTGCGGCTCCGTCGGCTCCCCCCTGCTGCTTGTCGTCGGGCTTCTTGTCGGCCATGGGACTCTCTCCTGCCATCCGCCACGATTGCGCCATCCAACACATCGCCGGGTCAGGCACCTCTCCTGAAAACGACCCCCGGGCACCCTCGCGCATCGGGTCCTTCCGCCGCGGACTTGAGCGGCGTCCTCCCCACCCGGGGGATGCCCTCAGGGGCAGGTCGATCTGTGCGGGTTATCCGGGAAGCGGCGCGGGGCGCAGGATGGCGAGCGCCCCCGCCTCGGCCCGGAAGGATCGCCGGATCGAAGCGGCCGGAGCGAGCGACGGGTCGCCGTCGAGTTGGAGTTCGGCGACGGGTGCGCTGGTCAGTTCAATCAGCCCACCCCGCCGCATGCGGTAGCCGGAGTCGACCGATGCGGGCAGCGCGGGCAGCCGGTGCGCGAGGCCGAGCCGGAGCAGCGGCACCCACGGGAGCAGTTCCATCGCGGTTCGAGCCGGAATGAAGACCGCGTCGAGCAGGCCGTCGTCGTGGAGCGCCTCGGCCGTCGGATTCAGGCCGACGCCATAGGCCCGCATGTTGCCGATGACGACGAGCCCCTCGCCGAGTTCCTCGCACTCGCCGTCGATCCTCCACGACACCCGGCTGGCTCGCCACGAACGCGCCACCTCGAGACCGGGCCTGACGTAGGAGAGATGCGAGATCGCGCCGGTTCGGACCGCCGAGAGTCGATGCACCACCGCCGCGTCGAAGCCGATCGACGCCATGATCGTGAAGGGCTCGTCGTCCGCACGCCCGAGATCGATCGAAGCCGTGCGCCCGGCGAGGATCGCACGCGCGAGCGCGACCGGATCGGAGGTCATGCCGAAGGTGCGTGCGAAGAGGTTCTCCGTGCCGCAGGGTGCATGCCAGAGGGGAACGCGGGCCCGCGCCGCCTCCTCTGCCGACATCCGCACCGCGCCGTCGCCGCCCGCGACGACAAGCGCCGTGGCGCCGGAGAGCGCGGGCGCGAGCCACTCGCGCGCCGGGCGTCGCTCGGTCGGGAGGAGCCGCACCGCGATCCCCGACGCGCGGAGCCCGGCCGCGAGCCGCTCGGCGATCAGCAGCGCGCGACCGGATCCGGAAATGGGGTTGAAGAGGATGACGGCGGACATGCGGAACGGAGATCGGGTACGACTTCGGGAACGACTTCAGAAACGACTTCGGGCGGGAGGCCTCCTCGGGAGAACAAGTCGACCGGCCGGGTCCGGTTCGTTCCGACGACGCGCGCGGCGCCTACATCGGCCGTCGACGCATGCGATTGTGAGAACCCGCGCAGCCGCGTACGATCGCGCCCCATGCCCCGGGCAAGACCGCACCCCACCCTCCGCGCGCTCGCGGCGTCCCTGATCGCAGGCGCGGGAGCCCTCTCCTTCGCCTCGGCGGCTCGCGCCCAGTCGGAGACCTTCCGGCTCGACACCCTCGATCGGTGGCAGAAGGTCGCCGACGTCGATCCATCCAGCGAGGAAGCGCAGCTGCTGGCCGCACGCCGAGCCCTCGTCAACGGCGAGGCGTCGCGGGCGAAGAACCTCGCGAACGCGTTCATCGAGCGCTACCCGCTCTCGCGCTACCGCGCGGACGCGCTGCTCATCCGGGGCGATGCGAAGCTCGCGGGAGGCGACGAGTACGAGGCGCTCTTCGACTACGAGGAGATCGCACGGCGCTACTACGGCAGCGACGTCTTCATTCCGACGCTCGAGCGCGAGTACGAGATCGCGATCTCCTACGCGAAGGGACTCAAGCGCCGCTTCTTCGGAACCTTCCGCATCGTCGACACGAGCGAGGACGCGCAGGAGCTCCTGATCCGGATCCAGGAGCGACTCCCCGGCAGCGAACTCGCGGAAAAGGCGGGCATGGCGCTCGCCGACTTCTACTTCGACCGCCGCGAGATGATCATGGCCGCCGAGGCGTACTCGATCTATCTCGAGAACTACCCGCGCAGCGCCGGGGTCACCAAGGCGCGCCTGCGTCTGATCTACGCGTATCTCGCCGGATTCCGCGGCCCCGAGTACGACGCGAGCGGCCTGCTCGAAGCGCGCGCGAAGCTGCGCTCGATGCAGGCGCTGCAGCCCGCGCTTGCGCAGCAGATCGGCGCGACGAGCGTGCTCGTCCGCATCGAGGAGTCGGAGGCGGCGAAGTTCCTCTCGACCGCGAACTGGTATCTCGAGATCGACGACCCGATCTCCGCCGAGATGTTCATCCGCCGGCTCGTGCAGCGGCACCCGCGGTCGATCGCGACGCTCGAGGCGCTGCGCATCGTGCCGGCCGTCCTCGCGCAGGTCCCCGAGAGCGTCCTACGCGAGGCGCCGGACTATCGAACGCTGCGGCGGTCGCTCCTCGGCGTCGAATGGGACGAGACGCCGGCGATGGCGGACCCGGCCGATCCGCGCGAGGAGCTTCCCTCCGCGAGCCCGGATGCCGCGTCGCCGACGTCGGGCAAGCCCGGAGTCACCCCCGCTGCGGACGCCCCGAAGGGAGCGGGAGCGTGAACCCGGCACCTTCCGATCCCCTTTCGTCGGTGCGCCGAGTCTCGCGGTCGGTCGCCCTGCTCCTCGCGGGTCTGGGCGTCCTCGCCGCCGGAGCCTGCGCCAGCGACCCGAACAAGGGCTACGCCACGGTCAGCCCGTACCCGACGAAGTACCGGAGCGTCGCCGCACCGATCTTCCGCAACCAGAGCTACATGCGGGGTTTCGAACTCGATCTCGCGGACGCACTCGTGAAGGAGATTGAGTCGTCGACCCCCTACAAGGTGCGCTCCGAGGCCTCCGCGGACACCGTCCTGCGCGGCACCCTCACCTCGATCGACCTCGTCGAACTCTCGAAGGACCCGTCGACCGGGCTCGCGAACGAGATGATGGTGCGGGTGCGGGCGGACTTCGAATGGGTCGACCTCCGGTCCGGCGAGCGGATCGTGGCCAAGCAGGGCGTCGAGTCGTCCGCCCTCTTCGTGCCGTCCTATCCCGCGCGCGAACCGCTCGAACTCGGCCGGTTCGCGGCCGTACAGCAGCTCGCCCGCGACCTCGTGGGCGCGATGCAGTCGAAGTGGTAGGACGTCGTCGGTGCCGGTCGGGCGGGAGATGGCGGAAATCCTCCGTCTCGCCGCCTTGAAGCGTCGATCAGAGTCGACGGGGAAGGTTGCCGAGCCTACCGTCCCCTCCCGGCGCCGCATCAGGTGATCCCACCCGGACATCCCACGTGTTCGCAACCGGCAATCGGGGCGGGACGCGCGGGACAGACAGCGAACCAACCATCCGCACGTCCGCTCGGACGTCGCGGGTGCACCGAACGAAGCACGACGAACCACGCACGACGAACGCAGCACGACGAACTTCCCACGCATCGCGAGAACGCGACGCGCCGACGGCGAAACTCCATGAAGCACACCCTTCTCCAGCGACTCCTTCCCCGCTCCCTGCGGACCCGCGCGGTCGATCGCATCGCGATGGCCGGCCCGGACGACTCTTCCGGCGGTTCGGGTTCGAACCGCCCGGGAGGCACCGGAGGTAGCGGTGGCCCCGGTGGTCCCGGGGGTCCCGGCATGCCGCAGCAGAACGGCGGCCGGCAGGTCGTCGGCTGGCTGATGTTCGGCGCGATCATCCTCCTCCTCGTCCTCGTCTTCGGACAGGTCGGCGGCGGGCAGAAGGAAGTGACCTGGGTCCAGTTCCGCAACCTCGCCGAGTCGAAGGCGATCGAGCCGGACAGCGTGATCGTGAACGGCGCCGGCACGAAGGTCAGCGCGACGGTCAAGAAGGACGCGGCCGCCTACGCCGGGGACAAGGTCTA
>JBIIYI010000269.1:0-4651 GCA_044346895.1 Phycisphaerales bacterium | reverse complement strand
GCGGGCGATTCGAGCCGGGGTTCGCGCGAGATCTTCGCGACGGAACTGGCGAGCGGAGCCGGAGCCTCCGCGCTTCGGCTGGGGGCGGCTGGTTCGGCGGCGAGTGCTGCCGAGCAGGTGAGGTACGAGCCGACGATGCAACTCAGTCGGAGCAGGTGGGCAATGCGCGCGCGATTCGGGTCTGTATGCATGGTGGTGTTCCTCGAAGAAGTGATGGGGTCACCCGCTCCAACAGCAAGTTGCAGCCGAACCCTCGATCGAGAAGCGGATTCGGCCGTTTCACCGCCACTTCGCTATCCTCGCCGCCATGCTTTTCGCGCTTCCCGCGTCCCCATGGTCCGGCCCCGCCTTGTTGAAGATGACTCGTCGGCTGACCGCGACCGGCCTTCTCACCCTTGCCGCGCTCTTCGCGTGTCCCGGTGTTGCGGCCGCATCGGTCGGGACGGCGGCGGCGGAGTCGGCGGCCGCAGGGCGCGCCCGCGCGGACGAGGCGTCCGAGAAGGATGCGCACGTCGGTTCGCCCACGGAGGAGGGAGCCACGTCGGCCGGCGCGCCCGAGCAGAACCAGAGCACGGCCCGCAACGCGGTCTACGGCTTCCTCATGCTCGCGCGCGCGGGCGATTGGCAGGAGGCGGCGGGGTACCTCGAGGAGCCCGAGGGAGGCTGGCCCGAGGGCGCGGATCCAGTGCTCCTCGCACGGGCGCTGAAGCTCATCCTCGATGAACGGCTGTGGATCGATTTCGACGGGATTCCGGATCTCGAGGAGGCGATCGACGGCGACGACGAGGACTCGTCGCCCGATCCCGTCGTCGTCGGCGAGATCCAGGTGGGCGACGATGTGATGCCGGTCGAGGTGCGCGAGGAGGGCGGACGCTGGTCGTTCGCCGCCGAGACGGTGACGCGGATCCCGCAGTTCAGCCGCGCGCTCGGCTCGTGGTGGGTGGCGAAGCTGCCCGCGTTCTTCGTCGACTTCCGCTTCGCCGAGATCGCGCTCTGGCAGTGGATCGGGCTGGCGGCGATCGCGCTCATCGGCGCGCTGGTCGGATGGCTCGCGTCGCGCGTCCTCGGGCGCGTGGCGAAGATGGGCACGGACCGCGGGCTCGGCGCGGCGGCGCAGTCGCTGGCGGCGGTGTCGGCGCCGGCGGGCGTGCTGCTCTCGCTGGTCGCGATGCAGTTCGCGGACAAGCTGCTCGGACTGAGCGCGCCCGCGCGGGCGAACCTCTCGCTCGGAGCGCGCGCCGCGACGGCGCTGATCGTGGCGTGGGCGATCGCGCGGTGGATCCGCGCGCTGTCGGACGCGCTCGAGGCGAAGCTCGTCGCGCGCGGCGTCACCGAAGGCATCGGGATCCTGAAGATCGCGCGCATCGTCGCGGCGGTGCTCGTGTGGCTTCTCGGCGTCTCCGCGGCGCTCCAGATCTTCGGGCTCGATCTCTCGGCCGTGATCGCGGGTCTCGGGATCGGCACCGCGGCGCTCGCGCTCGCGTCGCAGCAGACGCTCGCGAACCTCTTCGGCGGCGCGTCGGTGCTCGCGGACCGCGTGCTCAGGCCGGGCGACACGGTGAACATCGGCGGCTCGATCGCGACGGTCGAGAGGATCGGCATCCGCTCGACGCAGCTGCGGACGCCCGACCGGACGCTGCTGGTCGTCGCGAACGGCGACCTCGCGCAGAGCCGCGTCGAGAAGATGAGCGCGCGCGACGGGTTCCGCCTGAGCGCGGTGCTCGGCCTCCGCTACGAGACGACGCCTGCGCAGATGCGCGCGATCGTGGCCGCGCTGCGCGAGGTGCTCGCGAAGGACGCGCTCGTCGATCCGGCGAGCGTGCGCGTCCACTTCCTCGCGTTCGGCGCGAGCAGCCTCGACGTCGACATCAAGGCGACGATCCGCACGGCCGACGCGGCCGTCTACCGCGAGGCGGTCGAGCGCCTCAACCTCGCGTTCATGGACGCCGTCGCCGCGCAGGGCGCGGGCTTCGCGTTCCCGTCGCAGACGGTCTACCTCGCGCGCGACGCGGCGCCGAGGATTTCAGAACCGAGGGCGTAGGGCGGGGATTTCGGAACCGAGGATGTAGGGCGGCGGTTTCGGCGCCGGGGGTAGGCCGAGGACTACAAATTACTCAGTGTCCTGCTTGACTGTACGCAGGATACTGAGTAAAGTGTCAGCATGCCCGAGATCGTCCGAGCCGAATCGGAGCTGCTTCGCGCGCGGCTCGCCGAGCCGAGGCGCCACATGCAGGTCGTCGTCGGTCCCCGTCAGGTCGGGAAGACCACGCTCGTGCGCCGTGCGCTCGCCGAGAGCGGGCTTCCCGCGCACTACGCGACGGCGGACGATCCCGGCAGCCTGACCGAGGGGTGGCTACGGCAGCAGTGGGAGATCGGTCGGGCCCGGGCTGCGGGAAATCGTCTTCGGACACGGCGCGGCGCGGTGCTCGCGATCGACGAACTCCAGAAGTTGCCGAACTGGTCCGAACAGGTCAAGCGGCTGTGGGACGAGGACTCCGCCGGCCGCGTGCCGCTGCGCGTTGTCCTTCTCGGCTCGTCGCCGCTTCTCCTCCAGCATGGACTCACCGAGAGTCTCGCGGGTCGGTTCGAGGCGATCAGGGTTCCGCACTGGTCGTTCGACGAGATGCGCCGCGCGTTCCGGTTCGATCTCGAGAGATACCTGGCGTTCGGCGGCTACCCGGGAGCGGCGCCGCTCGTGCGCGATCCCGAGCGCTGGGCGGCCTATGTGCGCGATGCGCTGGTCGAGACGACGCTCAGTCTCGACGTCCTCCAGATGTCGCGCGTCGACAAGCCCGCGCTGCTCCGCAGGATGTTCGAGTTCGCATGCACGCACTCGGGGCAGCAGCTTTCGTATCAGAAGATGCTCGGCCAGCTTCAGGATGCGGGGAACACCGTGACGCTCGCCCACTACCTTCGGCTCCTCGACGCGGCCGGCATGGTGCGGGGCGTCGAGAAGTACGCGGGCGACGCGATCAGGCAGCGCGCCTCGAGCCCGAAGCTCCAGGTGCTCAACAACGCGCTCATGACGGCGCTTTCGCCGGACGGTCCGCGGAGGCTGCTCGAGACGCCGGAATCGCGTGGAAGGCTCGTCGAGAGCGCGGTGGGCGCGCACCTCGCGAACGCCGCGGCGACGGGAAGGTGCCGGCTGTACTACTGGCGGGAGCGCAGCCTCGAGGTCGACTTCGTCGTCGAGTACGGGCGGTCGCTGTTCGCCATCGAGGTCAAGAGCGGCCGGCGTCGCGACGGGCTGCCGGGCGTCGGCGCGTTTCTCAGGGCGTACCCGAAGGCGCGGCCGCTCCTCATCGGCGCCGACGGGATTCCCGTGGACGAGTTCCTCCTGAAGCCGGTGGAGGCGTGGTTCGGCTGAATCACGCGGGGTGCGGCGCCGTGGTGAAGTGCGCGGCGCGGCGGCGTGCTCGGGCCGCACTCGACGGCATCGCCGCGCATCCATCGAGCATGGCTGCGGAGTGGCGCCCGTTCGACTCGCGCGACCCGCGGCCGCCGGAGCCGCATCGGCGCTCGAGTTTCGGGGCGGGGCGAAGTAAGCTCCGCGCATGGGAAACGGATCCGCTTCGCACAGACGATTCCGCGTCGCCAATGGGTTGCCGATCGAGGGGCTCTACGACAGCGTCGTGGATTCACATTTGCAGAAGATGCTCGATGCGGCGCGTCGGGCTGGGATAGAGATCGGAGTGCGCGACCTCAAGGGCCGCGATGGACGGCTTATCGCGCGGGAACTGGCGACGTCGGTCATCGAGGCGATCGAAGCGCGGCTGGGCTCCGATCAGGTTGCATCGGCCGCCGACATCGATCTGGTCAACCGCCTGCTTCGACAGTTGCAGGATTCCGCAGAGGCTGACCCAGGATTGGTCGCCCAGATGCTGCCGCTCGTACTCGAGCGCATCGGCCCGAGGCAGGAAATCAGTCCGCCGGACCTCTCCGATCACGGCCTACTCACGGGACGCGAGGGTACGGAGAATCTTCTCGTCCAACTCAAGCGCGAACTGGCAACCTGCGATCGCGTCGATTGGCTCGTCTCGTTCATCAAGCTCGCCGCAGTGCGGATGCTGCAGTCCGACATCGAGCGATTTCTCGCGCGTGGCGGTGCGATGCGGGTCGCCACGACCGCCTACCTGGGCGCGACCGATCCGATGGCGCTCGAGCAACTGGCTGCGATCTCGACGAGTCACGGATCGCGGATCCAGATTCGGTTCTCTCGCGAATCGGATGCGACGAGGCTCCACGCCAAGGCCTACATTCATCGTCGACACAGCGGATTCGGAAGTGCCTACATCGGCTCCGCAAACCTCTCCCGCCCAGCGCTGACCGAGGGCCTCGAGTGGACGGTTCGGCTCTCGCAGGCAGCATCCCCCGGTCTTTGGTCGAAGATCGAAGAGACGTTCGAGCAATGGTGGGGAGACCCGGACTTCGTCGAATACGGTCTCGAGCCGGACCATCCGACGCATGCGCAGTTCCGTCAACTTGTGGCGCGCGAAAGGGGCGCTCTCGCGAAGGGAGTCGGTGATCAGGCCTCGTCGCTTCCGATCTTCGACTTGCATCCGAAGCCGTTTCAGCAGGCGATCCTCGATAGGATCGCCGTGGAGCGCGATGAGCTCGGACGCGCACGGCACCTCGTCGTGGCTGCGACGGG
>JBIIYI010000268.1:0-4658 GCA_044346895.1 Phycisphaerales bacterium | reverse complement strand
GAAGATGTCCTGCGGGTTGCGGCGGTCGATGCGGCGCCCCTCGCGGTCGATCACGAACGCGTTGAACTTCCGCGACCAGGGATCGAGTTCGCCGGTCGCCGCGTCGAGGCCTCCGCTCACGCCGATCACGCGCCCGGCGCCGCCGGACGCCTCCGCCGCCTCACGGCCCGCCGCACTCGCCGCCGCACTCTCAGCCGCATCGAGCGTCGCGCGCGTCCACAGCCAGACCTCGTTGGAATCGGCGGTTCCCTGCGTGAACTCGTGGCCGATGTCGAGCGTGCGGACGACGACCTCGAGCAGGTAGCGGCCGCCCGCATCGAGTACGGGCAGGTCCGCACCGATCAACCGCAGCGCGCCATCGATCGCGCCGCCATCGCGGACGGCGAAGAGGTCGACGCGCACGGTCCTCGCGTTGAACGCCGCGTGCCCCGCGACGATCGCGGCGTGGGCGTCCGCCGCCGTCTCGCCCGCCATCCCTTCCGGGAGTTCGGAGCACTGCATGCCGGGCAGCATCGCGCACGCGGAGTGGTCGACCGCCTGCGAAAGCGCCGTGTTTGCGCTCGGGAACGCGTGCGAGAGCACGCTGCGCACGCCGCTCCCATCCCGATCACGCGCCGCGAAGTCGTCGCTCGGCACCGCCTGCATGTGGCACGCGTTGCACGAGGTCGCGGCCACTTCCGGGTAGTACCAGCCGAGCGCGCCATGCCCGCTGCGTCCCGACGCGAGGAACGACCCGTAGTGATCCTGCCCGCGCAGCCACTTGTAGTCGTTGAGCGGCTCGGGCAGGAACACCTTGTGGCACGCGCCGCAGAACTCGCTCGAACGATGGACTTCCGGCTTCAGGAACGTGCGCTTGTGGAACGACGGCTTCGCCTTCACCAGCTGGTTCGAGACCCACTGGAGAACGTGCGAATCGCTGAAGGCGAAGGGATAGTGCGGACTCTCCTCGATGGTGTAGTCGGCGTTTCCGCGGGGGCTGTCGATCGAGACGATGCCGTGACAGACCGTGCACGTGATGCTCGCGCGACCGAGCGGATCGTTCGCGACGTCGTACGCGGGATCGTCCCACTTCGCATCCTCGAACGCGCCGGCGAAGAATGGCACCGGATCGTGGCAACCCGCGCAGAAGCGCGCGTCCTGCACGCTGCCGTCCTTCCGGAAGGCCTCCGCACGGGTCTCGCGCACGCTTGCCGCGTAGAACGGGTTGTTGAACGAACTCGCCGCGTGCACCGAATGCGCCCACGAATGCACCACGTCGGCGTGGCACTCGAGGCAGTACTCGTTCGCCATGAGCCCCTTCGCCGGAATGAAGCCACCCGTCGATGTCTTCGCGAGCGATGGCTCGAAGTAGCTCGCGCCATCCTCGGGGACGCGCGGCGCGCGTTCGGGCAGCACGACGTGCGCGAGCGTCGCGCCGACGGCGGCGACGGCCGCGACCACCGCCCACCGTGCGCCGACCGCCCACTTGATGCGGCGTCCCGAAAGCCGGTGCAAGACGAAGAGCCACGCCGCGACGAACGGCGCGACCACGTGCGCCCAGTAGACGATCTCCCGCGTCGTCGGCTCGCGCACGCCGATCGTCGCGCCGCCGAGTTCGACGCGCGTCAGCGCGACGCCCGTCGCGAGCAGGACGATCGCGACGACGAAGGTCGCGATGCCCGCTGCGATCGCGCGCGGATTCGGACGGTTGGCGACGTTGCGCCAGTGCAGCGCGCCGAAGGCGATCGTCGGAACCACGATCGCGAAGCCGAGCACGAGGTGCGCGAGGAAGTTCGCGAGGTAGAAGCGGTTCTCGAGCGTCTCGCCGGTCTTCCACTGGAGGAAGGTGACGGCGCCGAGGTAGACGCTGTTCACCGCGAGCAGCGCGAACAGCCCGAAGACCGCGGCGAGCAGCCACTTCAGCTTTGGACCGACCGCCGGGCGGAACTTCGTCATGCGAGCACTCTATCGACCGTTCACCGCCCGCCCATCGGCCGCGTGCGCAGTTTCTCCATCGCGGCAGGCCTCGCGCCCGGGAGCGGCTCGATCGTCTCGCCATCCTTCGTGAAGAGGTCCATGTCCTTGCACCAGCCGCGCACCCCGAGCACGTACCGACGCGTCGTTCCGGGCACCGGGGGAGCCGGCGGCGCGGCGAAATCGACGGTGACCTGTTCGCCCGGGCCGAAGATGGCGAGAGACTCGTCGCCATCCCGGACGAGGTCCGCGACGCTTCCGAACTCGGTGTAGAGCCCGAACTGGAAGCGGCAGTCCCAGAGCGGAAGCCTCCGCGCGTCGTCGTAGTGCGGCTGCTTCTGCGGCCCGGTCGTCCGCTGCGCGAAACCGACCGACGCGAGTTCCGCGCCTGCGAGAGCGAGTTCGATCGGTGCCGCCGGCAGCGCCTCGCGCGCGACCAGTCGCACGCTGTCGAAGTAGACCTCCATGTTCGTCCGCATGCGGAGCGCGGTCACGCCCGCGGGCAGCTTCTCGCGCGGGATCGGGAGCGCCATGCGACGCGGCATGCCGGCCGGATACCCCCACTCGTCGACGAGCGTCGTCCACGCGCCGTCGGCGCCGCGCGCCTCGAGGCCCGGCGCTCGGTACTTCGCGCCCGCCTGCCACGCCGCGAACATCGTCTGGCAGTACGGGTACTCGACCCAGCCGTCGATCACGAGCCACGGATCGGCGATCGCGCCGATGTCGGTTGCGAACTCGAGTTCGAGCACCTGTTCGCCGGCGAGCCGCCCGAGGAACCGCGGATCGTGCGGCCCGACGTCGGGCGCCACGAGGTCGACCTTCGACAACGCCTCGCGCGACGCGGCGCTCGCGGTCGAGGCGATCCACTCGTTCCTCCACGCGACGATGTCGCCGGTGGGCGCCGCGCCTCCGATCGCGAGCCGCTCGTCGGGCGCGAGGTCCCATCCATCGGGCACGTCGACCGCCCGCAGCGCGACCTGATCGAGCATGCACGACTCCTCCATCGGCTCGGCGAGCGCGATGCGCAGCGATCCGTCGGCGCGCGGAACGAGCGCGCCGGCCGGGAACACGAAGGTCTCGCGCGGCCGAGGCTCGCTGTAGACCCCGGGCTCGAGCAGGTATCCGAGTCCGCCGACGCCGAGCAGGTCGGACACGAACTCCATGCGCTCGCCGTTCCAGGCGAAGAGCACGGGACACGACGAGATCTGCCGCTGCGTCTCGACGATCGACGCGACCTCGCCCGCCTTCACGCCGATCTCGCTCTGGAAGACGCCGTCCGACCACTCGACCTCGACGACGTCGGCCGACTCGAACGGCCCGACGCCGACCGAGACGGGAAGCAGCGACTGCCCGCGTCCCGTATGCGATCGGAACGCCTCGCCGCCGAACCACTCGTTCCCGACGCGTGCGGCGTACGCGGTGCCGATTCCGCTCGTGTTCGAGCGCATCGACTGCGAGGGATCGTCGCGCCCGCTGAAGCGCATCGCGACCGAGTTCCCCCGCCCGGCGCCCGGCGCGAGCAGGAGCGGCGCCTTCCCCGCCCGGAGCGCGAGCACCGAAGGTCCGCGCGCGGCGTCGAGGTTGAGGGCGTGCGCGCGCACCACCTCGTCGCCGAACGGGAACTCGGCCACGAAGCGGCCGGATTCATCGAGGAGTTGCAGAGCCTTCGACCGGAAGAGGAGGATGTCGACGTGTCCGTCGCCGGTGGCGTCGCAGGTGGCCATCTCGAGCCGAGGATCGAGGGCGTACTTCTCGATGCGCGTGGGCATCCTCAGGTAGCTCCCGGTCGCGATCGCGAGGCGACGCAGCGGAATGTCCGCGATGTCGACGACGGCGGCCGCGCGCGCCGATTCCGACAGCTGCTCCTCCGTGAATCCCGGAGCCGTGCCCGGCGCCCAGCGCCAGAGGCGGTCGTTGAGCATCAGCGTGTGCGGCGGAAGTTCGTTGAGGATGAAGACGTCGGCATCGCGATCGTGGTCGAAGTCGCCGACGAACGCCGAGATCGCCGCGCGCTCGGACTGCTCGAATCCGGCCTCCGCGGCGATGTTGCGGAACCTGCCGCCGACGTTCGCGAGCAGTTCGATCGGACCGTCGCGCGCGAGGAGGAGCACGTCGAGATCGCCGTCGTGGTCGAGGTCGGCGAGCACGCCGTCGCCGCACGAGGTCGTCGTCCCGGCGGCTTCCCATTCCGCCGTCGCGTCGCGGAATCCTCCGCCGGCCTCGGCGAGCAGCAGCCGGTTGCCGCCGCTCCGACACGCGTACATGTCGGTGCGGCCGTCGTTGTCGACGTCGCCGAGCAGCATCGACCACGTGGACCCGCCCGCGAGCGACGCGAGCGGATGGTCGGGCACGGCGTCGAATCCGCCGTCCGCGCGCCCGCGGAGGAAGAGCGCGGAAAGGTCGGTCGCGCCCTTCTCGATGATCGCCCGCGCGATCACGAGGTCCGTCACGCCGTCCTCGTCGAGGTCGGCGGCCACGGCGTGCTGCTCGACGTCCGTCGACCACCGCGGCTCCGCTCCGCCGGGCCAGCGGATCGGGAGCTCGCGCGGGGATTCGAACACGGGTCCTTCCGGCGGCTTCCAGTTGCCGGGCGTCAGCGTTCGAGGCAAGGGCGCCATCCCGAGCGCGCCCATGCGCGTGTACTTGAACTCGGCGTTCTTCGCCCGGGGATTGGCGGCGAGATCCTCGAAGGCCTCGAGCGCGCG